>CANIXM010000220.1 GCA_947471245.1 Paludibacteraceae bacterium
ATGGAGCAAAATATCTCTGAATCAAGTACTAATGAGCCTATTTCACCCCGAAATTTTTCTTCAATTTTATCATCCATTCAGGAAAAGTCTGTGTTTCCATCAAATTCCGCTCCCAAAAATGAGTTAATTCCCACTTCAGAACCGGTACAACCCAATGAGCCAATACAAACCTCACCAGTAATTGAGACCAGACAGATACAAGTGTCCAAATCAATAAAAAAAATTATTGTGTATTACACAGACAATACTTTTGAAGAATTTGAAACCAAATAGGCTAAATTTTCCCCTTCAATTTCTATGTGATGATGATATGAATTGGAATGTCGGGATTATTATGTAATTTTGTGCCATAATAATTACGATTTAAACAATGAAGAAATTCATGCTTGATTTGGTTGTAAAGAAGAATTTGACTTTAAACAACCAGTACTCACTCCTTATTCTTACTTCGCAGGACAAGTTGCCTGAAATGCTGCCTGGCCAGTTTGTAGAAGTAAGGGTCGATAACTCTCCCAATACGTTTTTACGGCGCCCTATTTCCATTAATTATGTGGACTATAAGCTCAATGAACTTTGGCTATTAGTGCAAATAGTTGGTGAAGGAACACGTAAAATGTGTGAATTGAACATAGGAGAAACGCTCAATTTACTCCTGCCATTGGGTAACAGTTTTAGTTTGCCTGAAATAAAGACTTCTAAGCTACTTTTGATAGGCGGTGGAGTTGGAATAGCTCCATTGCTTTTTATGGGCTCATATCTCAAAGAAAGAGGTTATAAGTGTAGTTTTCTATTGGGTGGACGATCTGCAGATAATTTGCTACAACTATCAGACTTTGAAAGATATGGTGAGGTGTTTACCACCACCGAAGATGGATCACATGGTGAGGCTGGATTTGTTACGCAACATTCGGTTCTAAAATTATCTAATTTCGATCTAATTTACACTTGCGGACCTACTCCGATGATGAAAGCAGTGGCATCTTATGCTCAAAACAACAACATTGAGTGTGAAGTGTCATTAGAAAATACCATGGCATGTGGTATAGGTACATGTTTGTGTTGTGTGACTGACTCTGTGGATGGTCATGTGTGTGTGTGTACTGAAGGTCCTGTGTTCAATATAAAAAAATTAAAATGGCAGATTTAAATATCAATGTTGGCAAATTAAAACTCAAAAATCCAGTGATGACTGCTTCTGGAACTTTTGGGTATGGTCATGAGTACTCAGACTTCATGGATATATCGAGAATAGGAGGTATAATTGTTAAAGGTACTACGCTTCGCGATAGACAAGGGAATCAATATCCACGTATGGCAGAGACACCTTCAGGTATGTTAAATGCTGTGGGACTGCAAAATAAGGGTGTAGAATATTTTGTAAAAAACATCTATCCGACACTGAAAGATATAGATACTAATTTTATCGTAAATGTATCCGGATCTACGATTGAAGACTATGTAGAGACAGCGCAGATGCTTAACGATTTAGATCATATACCTGGCATAGAATTAAACATTTCTTGTCCAAATGTGAAGGAGGGAGGAATGGCGTTCGGAACTAGCTGTTTGTCTGCTGCTCAGGTAGTTAGGGCTGTGAGAATGGTGTACAAAAACGATTTAATGGTAAAGCTTTCGCCAAATGTGACGGATATTTCTGAGATTGCATTGGCTGTGGAAGCCGAAGGGGCTGATTCGGTGTCGTTAATCAACACAGTGTTGGGGATGGCTATCAATGCCGAGCGAAGAAAACCTGTTTTGTCAACTGTAACTGGTGGACTTTCTGGTCCTGCTGTGAAGCCCATTGCATTAAGAATGGTGTGGCAAGTGGCCAAAACGGTGAAAATTCCTGTAATTGGATTGGGAGGTATTATGAATGCCACTGATGCTATAGAGTTTTTGCTTGCTGGTGCGTCGGCTATTCAAATTGGAACTGCCAACTTTATAGATCCTACTGTATGTGAGAAGGTTATAGACGGCATAAATGAGTATTTGGATAGACACAATTATCAATCTGTTTCTCAAATTATAGGGGCATTGGAGGTATAATATGATCCGAAATCTGTTTCGAGCGCGATTAATGTTGTTTATAAGTGCGTTTTATTGCGCTTGTATTGCTGTTTATGCTCAAGGGAATTTAAATACTTCTCGCAATATTTCGTTGATTTTTGCTGGTGATATCATGGGACATTCCTATCAATACAAAGCAGCTTACGATCCGAAGACTGACTTGTTTAATTATGATGTGTGTTTTAAAGGTGTGAAATCAATCATCGAATCTGCCGATTATGGTCTTGTGAACTTAGAAGTGCCTTTGGCTGGACCTCCTTATAGTGGATATCCCAATTTTTCTAGTCCAGATGCACTTTTAGATGCACTCAAAGTGGCTGGTTATGATGTAATACTGACTGCCAATAACCACATTTTGGATGCAGGAAAAATAGGATTGGAAAGAACCATTCAGACAATTAAGGACAGAAAGCTTTTATATACAGGAAGTTATATTGATAAAGTTCAACGTGATTCGATTTATCCGTTGATTTTGAAAAAAAATGGCATGAATATAGGTGTGCTTAATTGCACTTTTTCTACAAATAACAATCCGATAATTCCCCCAAATAAGGTAAACCTACTTGATACCACAGAAATCAAAGCTGATATTTTGAAAGCAGAAGCCAAAGGGGCTGATATCATTATTATGACAGTTCATTGGGGTAAAGAGTATGAGCGTGATGCGAATAACCGTCAGAAGGATTTAGTTAAATTTTTCGCACGTAATGGTGTGGATTTAGTAGTGGGTAGTCATCCTCATGTAGTTCAGAATGAAGAACATACAAGTGGGAATGACAGCATTGATTTTCCAATCTATTACTCAGTGGGAAATTCCATTTCTAATCAACGACAGGCTCATACCGATGGCGGAATAATGGTAAAGGTGGAGATAGATCCTGTTTCAAAGTTAGTTGTAAAGTCCACATACATACCAGTTTACATACACAAAGGTATGTTGGATAATGTATATCAGTACCATCTAATCCCTACTCCTGATTATTTATCACATCCTGAAAGATACCCGCTTGATGATTATGATCGTAGGGAGCTACTTTATTTTGATGCGGAGACTCGGAAGAAAATGAACAATGTCGATATTTTAAATTGAGATTGAATCATTTATCTTATTAATTCAGAGTAAGTTGGCACATCTACAAAAAAATCATATTTGGCATTTTCAAGATTAATTCTACATGAATAATGTTGCAATCCATTGCTAACAATTAGATACTCCACTTTCAGTTTTGTATTATAAACAGCCACTTGATCAAAAACTTTTTGATTAATGTTCACTTCAGGCGCTTTGAATTCAATAATCATAATCGGTTCAGCATCCAAATTATAAACCACTGCATCGCATCTTTTTCTCATCCCATTGATTTTCAACTCTTTTTCAATAGCAATTAAAGCAGCAGGGTAGTTTTTTTCACTCATTAGATAGTGGATAAAATTCTGACGAACCCACTCTTCAGGGGTTAGTTTTACAAATTTCTTTCGTTGAGTGTCTAAAATGAGTAATTTTTCTTCCTCTTTTTTGATTTTAAATTCGAAGTGTGGCAGGTTTAGTTGTATCATTTTTGTATTTTTGTTGAACGAGTCACAGCTCAGCTAATAATTAAATGCGAAGTTACGAAACATATTCAAATTGGAAGTTATGAAGACCAAAAATGAAATCGTTAAAGATTGGCTCACCCGTTATACCAAACGCGAACTGGAGGATTTTACTCAATATGTGTTGTTGACTAATTTCAATAGTTATGTAGATCTTTTTGCTCAAATTCACAACGTGCCAGTTTTGGGTAAAGACGGAAATATGCCCAATGCAAGTGCAGATGGAATTACCATTATTAATTTTGGGATGGGAAGTCCCAATGCCGCGTTGATCATCGATATCTTGTCTGCCATTCATCCACATGCTGTGTTATTTTTGGGAAAATGTGGTTGCCTTCGTGATAAGAACAAACTTGGTGATTATATTTTGCCTAGTGCAGCCATTCGTGGTGAAGGGACTTCAAATGATTATTTTCCACCAGAAATTCCAGCATTGCCAGCTTTCAATCTACAACGGGCAGTATCATCCAACATTCGTGACTTTGGTAAAGATTATTGGACTGGTACAGTTTATACTACCAACAGACGTGTGTGGGAACATGATAATAAGTTTAGAGACTACCTTCGTTCTACTCGTGCATTAGCTATAGATATGGAAACTGCAACGCTATTTACTGCAGGGTTTTATGATGGCATTCCAGTGGGAGCATTGCTATTAGTATCTGATATGCCACTTCAGGAAGATGGGGTAAAAACAACTGAGAGTGACAAAATGGTGACTGCAAGTTTTATGGAAGAGCATTTGAGAATTGGTATCAAGTCATTGACATCGATAC
>CANIXM010000221.1 GCA_947471245.1 Paludibacteraceae bacterium
GTCCATTCCATTTGCCACCATTTCCTTAACTGACTCAGGCGTTACTTCAAAGTGAAATTGCAGTCCCAGCACCTTGTCTTTGTACAAAAATGCTTGATTTATGCATACTTGCGAACTAAACAAGCGAGTGCTTCCTTCTGGCAAATCAAACGTGTCGCCATGCCAGTGAAAGACTGTGAATTCGTCATCAACACTGCTTGATATTGGAGCACTTTGTCCACCCTCTGTTTTGTGGATGGGCATCCAGCCTATTTCTTTTTGATTGTTGGGGTAGACTTTGGCACCAAGTACTTCGGCTATGAGTTGTGAGCCAAGGCAAATTCCAATAACTGTTTTGCCCGCATCGATACTTTCTTTAATGAAATTTTTCTCGTCCGCGAGCCAGTGGTACTTGTCATCGTCGTACACACCCATGGGTCCACCCATCACTATCAGCCAATCAAACGCTTGCTGTGATGGAAATGAATG
This sequence comes from Paludibacteraceae bacterium, assembly GCA_947471245.1. Lineage (GTDB taxonomy): Bacteria > Bacteroidota > Bacteroidia > Bacteroidales > Paludibacteraceae > Paludibacter. Next base: position 469 of record CANIXM010000221.1, read on the forward strand.
TGGTTCGTACAGTTTTGTAAAACTTACCGAATGACCGTTGGAGCCTATCCAATCTGCTATGCACCCCAGTCCCTCAAACGGCACGTGCATGATGGTGTGTATTCTAAGCATGGTAATATAAGTTGACGAGTAAACAGAGTAAACTTTGCTGTTGTTAATCTGTATTTTAAAAATTTTCCACTTCTATATTCGGTCTATTTCTCGACCAGTCCTGGTATTCGTTTTTCAACAGTAGATTAATCACAAGTAGTGTCATTACAACTACCACAGCCAGTCCTATAAGTATTTTATTGCTTGTTTTCATTTTGATTTGGTAATTTGATTAAACCTCTTTTTCTGCTAAACGGAAATAGCTGACTATCCATAACACCACGGCGAGTACAGATTCCATAATTGGTGTTAGAACTTTAAAAAATGAATCGTCGGCATCTGCAAATTTCTCTGAGAAAAACGGAAGCAGATTGGTTAGTTTGGTCTCATTTCCGAATACAAGTTGGAAAACAAAGTATTCGATGATGTAAAGTGATACCGTCACCGCAATAATTGTCAAAATGGTTTTGCGCACTGGATGTTTGGTAAATATTAATGAACCAAGCATATAGATGGCTTGAGTGCTGACGAAAGAGATTAACACACTCCATATTTGATGGCGTTCACCAGTGAATAATGACCAGTAAATTTCTGATTGGCTGCTCATCATGTTGTTAAACAAGGTCGATCCGAGTAGATTTCCAATGCCGTAAGCCACTACACTCATGGTGAAATAATAGACAGTATTTAGTAGCACTGCCGTAATTATTTTCTCCGTTTGAGTAGCAGGTATCATCAGATAGTGAATGCCACTGGGTGTGTGTCCGAAAGCTTTGAACTGACGTGCCGCAAAGATTAGCCCAGAGATGGATAGGATGAAAAGAAACGTGCCATCTTGATGCATCAGTGTGAATATCAATGTCATGATGCTCCAGTACATGATTTCTTTTTCTTGGTTTTCCAAGAAATACTGTTTCAACTGGAGTAATATTTTGTTGGGATTTATAGATTGATTCATGGTTGTTGGTTAGTTATCATGTTTTGAAAATAATGCTTGAATGCGAATTTTGTTGGTCATCAGTGCGTTGAATAGCAGCTCTATGTCCACTTTGGTTTCTTCGCCCGTGAGGTTTTCCTTCACTTGGCAAAATCCCTGTATGGTTTCTTCGGTGTAGATGATGGACTCGTCCGTATCTGTTCGGTTGCCAAGTTTGAACGTCAGTTTCTTTTTAATATCCTCAACAGTTTCGTTGAATGATATTTTGTGGTGATCCATGATGGTGATATTGTCAATCAATCCATCCAAGTACCGCACTTGGTGAGTAGAGATTATCAAGCAACGCTCACGGTTCATGGCTGATGCCACCATCCTACGAAACTGAGCTTTTGAAGGGATGTCCAGCCCATTGGTGGGTTCGTCGAGCAACAGCAGTTTGGTGTTTGTAGCCAGTCCAAATGCTATCATCACCTTTTTTTTCTGACCATGCGAGAGCTTCGAAAGGGACGCTTTTTTGGAGTCAATTTCAAATTCTGTCAGCAGCTGATTGAATTGGTTGGCATTGAAATGTGGATAGTATGGAGCATACGCTTGCTCATATTTCTCTATGCTGAGCGATGTTTGGTACAAATCTTCGGGTAGGAAATAGATGTCTTGCAACATATTGGGATGGCGCAGCTGTGGCTTGAATCCCATCACGTCGATGCTACCACCTTGCGCAAACACCAATCCTGATATTAATTTCAGCAAAGTGCTTTTACCTTCGCCATTCTTCCCCAATAGACCATAGATGTGTCCAGCCTCTAAGTCCAACGAAAAATTGGAAAGCAATGGTGCATTTTTGGCATATTGGAAATTTAAGTCTTTGATAGTGATAAGTTTGGTCATGATAGCTTTTGATAATTAATAATTAACAATTAATAATTGGTATAGGAACTTAGGTTGCTGTAAATTATTGTTTAATATTGGCTGTAAGCCAAATATATTCTAGGCCAATGGCATCGCCTTGGGAGATGGTTTTGTATTCTTTAGTGGTTTTTCCAGCCCAGGCTTTGGTAATAATATCAGTGAGCGTTGCAAATCGAACACCTTCTTTCAATCCACGTTTTTTCCATTCATCGGTGAGTTCTTTTCGAATCTCGATGCTTTTGAGCCGTTGGTTGATCCAATTTTCTGAGTAACCCAGTTTCAGGTATTGCTCCAATGCCCTGTCAATACTCAACTCGGGGTCTTGCATCTCGTCTAATCTTTCTGCAGCTACCTGTGCCAACCAAAGTTTGAAAGGTTCAGCCTTTGGCGAAGGGATGGACTGAATTAGACGGAATATGTCTTGCGTTTCAAGACAATCAGTTGCGTACTTTTTTCCATCCGTGGCCTCAAATTTCAGTTGTACGATTTTTTCGTACAACTGACTTCCTTCGAGTGTTAGTTTTTTCTTTAGGTCTGACCAATATCTTTTGGGAATGCTACTTTCTGTAAGTGTGCTAATTACATCAACAACCGATAAATACCATTTTTCAGTTTTTTCGTCCCAACAAACTCTAACTTGTTTGTTCTCAAATAATTTAATTGCTGTTTCTTTTGTCATAGAAAATTGTTTTTATGAGTTTACAAAAATAGCTTTTTTTAAATCTAAACATTCAATAATTCAACTCTATTACCAATCGTGTATTTCTTTATTTTTTGTTCTAATTCGTCAAATTTAGAGGTGTGTACACTTTCAGTAATACATCCATTTTCAAGCAAATGAATCTCATCACATGTTTTGGTCAAAGTAGAGAAAATGTGTGAGCTGATTATCACTGTTTTATTGCTTTTTTTGAGCTTGTTGATGATTTCCTCGATAAGCAAATTGCTGTGAAAATCCACACCGTTAAATGGTTCGTCAAGGATGATAATTTCGTTTTTTTGAAGTAAAATAGCCATGAGGGCTAATTTCTTTTTCATTCCTGTAGAATAAGTCTGAGCGTATTGATTTAGAGGCAGTTCAAACACATTGTTCGCATCTATATCTACGTTTGAGATTTTCCGAGCTATACAAAATAGTTGTAGATATTCCTTGCCTGTGATTTTGTTGAAAAAATAGGGCTCCGTCTGTAAATATCCAAGATGATTTTTGAGAACGTCAAACTCAGATGTAATTTCCCCTTCATAAGTTTCAAGTCCCGCAATGCAACGGAAAAGTGTGGTTTTGCCAGCCCCATTTTCACCTATGATGCCATATACTTTTCCAGGTTCGAAGGTCAGCATAATGTCCTTTAATACTTTTTTTATTCCAAATGATTTGGAGATGTGTTTGATTATTAGCATTGTAAGATAAGTTTGATATTTCTGATGGATGACGAGTAAAGCATGGGTAAAACTACAATCAATAGTGGCGGTAGGAAAACGGATATCATAATAAGTTTGGTAATACTATGGTCAATTTGCCCAAGTGAACTGTATTTTACAAGAATGGTTGTAGTCAGTGCAACGTAAATCAAAAGTATGGCTACCAACTGGTTTATTATCTCGGCAGGATAAAACACAGCTGTCAAAACTAATACTGGTAAGCAGAGTATGGTAACGTACCAAAGTGCCGTTAAAATTTTATGCCACAAAAACTGGGTAGCCGAAAAGTTGTAAATCCATATCAATAACTTGTTTTCTGGTTTGTTGTAGTAAGTAATACAGGTGATGCCAATGAGTAAATATGAAAGAAATGAAATTTTGAAGTTACTCGATTCTACGCCTTTGAAAGCTAGAAAATATGCAAAAATGAATGAAATAAATGTTTTTCTAAAACCCACTGTAAACTCAAAAGGCTTTTTTGAAAAAGGGGTGGGAATGGTCAGATTGGATTTAGTTTTAAAATCAATGAATGCCATCGAAATAGCTATCAGAGGTAGCATTGCCGCCAATAAATGTTCACTTTTATAAAGAAGAAAAC
>CANIXM010000222.1 GCA_947471245.1 Paludibacteraceae bacterium
ACCCCCTGTAGAATAGATGGACGCTCCATTGACTTTTCCAAAATGGTGGAGCAAGAAGGCGAAACCGATTTTCATAAATTCTCATTTCTCGAAGAATCAAAACGCGAACTAAAACAAAAGAGTTGCTGGATAACTAACACCAACGAAAAGACGCACGATGAAATCAGAAAAGGACTTGACGACTCTCCTCTTTTCAACGGACAAATTCAAAGCATAGGACCGCGTTACTGCCCAAGCATCGAAACAAAAATTGTAACCTTTGCAGACAAACTATCACACCAACTATTCCTCGAACCAGAAGGTGTAGATTCACAAGAATACTATGTCAATGGATTTTCATCCTCCCTCCCACTCGATGTTCAGATAAATGCAATTCACACCATCGAAGGATTAGAAAATGCTCAGCTCTACAGACCTGGCTATGCTATCGAATATGATTTCTTCGATCCTACTCAACTGAAACATACGCTCGAAACAAAACTTATCCACAACCTATTTTTCGCTGGACAGGTTAATGGTACTACTGGATACGAAGAAGCTGGTGGACAAGGACTAGTTGCAGGTATAAATGCACATATCAACTGTCATGGAGGAACACCTTTCACACTAGCAAGAAACGAAGCATACATCGGAGTACTTATCGATGACCTCGTAACAAAAGGTGTGGACGAACCCTACCGTATGTTTACTTCCAGAGCTGAATACAGACTCATACTTCGTCAAGATGATGCCGACAAAAGACTAACAAAAAAAGGTTATCAACTAGGACTAGCAACTGAAAATCGCTATACGCAACTGAAAGAAAAAATTGAAATCCAATCAAGATTAACCGAATTCATCCAAAACTGTTCTATCAAACCAAATGACATCAACGCATTCCTAGCAGCTCATGGTTCGTCCGAATTGAAACATGGATGCAAACTTGCCGATCTGGTGCTTAGACCTCAACTTGGGATATGTGATTTGGCAGAAGCTGTTCCAGCTTTAAAAACACAGATTGACAACATCGGAAGCCGTACTGAAGAAATTGTCGAGTCCACCGAAGTCAATCTAAAATATGAAGGATATATAGTGCGCGAAAAAATAATTGCGGAAAAACTCACAAGATTAGAAAACATACAAATATCGGGCAAAATCGATTATGATACCGTAAACTCTCTATCCACTGAAGCCAGACAAAAACTCAAAAAAATTAATCCCGACACCATCGGACAAGCAAGTCGAATACCTGGCATTTCACCGAGCGATGTAAACATACTACTTGTTTTACTTGGAAGATAAAAACGGTTCCACGTGGAACAGAACACAAAATTTATGAAAAGTTCCACGTGGAACAGAAACCAATTACAAATGACACAAACTGAAGAATTACAAAATCAAATATTATCTATTCCAGACAATCCAGGAGTGTATCAGTATTTCAATTCGGATGGTGAAATAATCTATGTAGGTAAAGCTAAAAATTTAAAAAAAAGGGTAAGCTCCTACTTTTCTAAAGTCCATGATTCGCAGAAAACAAACGTACTAGTAAAAAATATTTGTTCTCTTAAATACATCATCGTAGAAACAGAAGAAGACGCCCTCCTATTAGAAAACAATCTAATAAAAAAATTACAGCCTCGTTACAACATCCTACTCAAAGACGGGAAAACATATCCAAGCATTTGTATCAGCAATGAATCATTTCCACGAATATTTAAAACGAGAAATATCATAAAAAACGGTTCATTCTACTACGGACCCTATAGCTCTAACTATACAATCAACTCCATATTGGAAATAATTCATGAATTATTTCCAATTCGCACTTGTAAACTACAATTGACAAATGAAAATATTAATTTACAAAAGTTCAAAGTGTGTTTACAATACCATATTCACAAATGTAATGGCCCTTGTGAAGGAAAAGAAAGCATAGAATCTTATAGAATGCACATTCAGCAGATAAAACAAATTATTGAGGGTGATGCAAACGAGATAAGTAAGATGCTCCTTGACAAAATGCAGAATTTAGCCAAAGAATATAAATTCGAAGAAGCACATTTGGTGAAACAAAAGTATGAATTGATAGAAAATTACAAAGCAAAATCAATCGTTGCTAATACAATTATAGAGAATACGGACGTATTTGCGTATGATGAAAATGACAACAACGCATACATTAATATCCTTAGAATTTCAAAAGGGTGTATCATTCAAGGATACACTATAGAATACAAAAAGAAATTGGATGAAAATAAAGAGGAAATATTAGCAACTGGAATCATTGAATTACGAGAAAAGCTTAGTAGCAATTCAAAAGAAATCATTCTTCCATTTGAAATAAACTATACATTAAAAAACACAACATTCATAATTCCACAAAAAGGAGACAAGAAAAAATTACTTGAACTAGCCATTCAAAATGTAAAACAATATAAACTAGATAAGTTAAAACAAGCAGAAAAGCTAAATCCTGATCAAAGAATAATCAGAATTCTAACCACAGCACAAAAAGAATTAGGACTTGATTCTTTACCTATGCACATAGAATGTTTTGATAATTCAAACATACAAGGTACCAATCCTGTAGCAGCATGTGTGGTATTCAAAAGAGCAAAACCATCGAAAAAAGATTATAGACATTTCAATATTAAGACTGTAGAAGGACCCAATGATTATGCTTCGATGTATGAAGTAGTACATAGAAGGTATAAAAGAATGCTGGAAGAAGAGGTAGAATTGCCACAATTAATCATTATTGATGGTGGAAAAGGTCAATTAGGTATGGCAGTTTCTGCCATAAATGACTTAGAAATGCAAAACAAAGTAGCAATTATTAGTGTGGCAAAAAGACTGGAAGAAATATTCTTTCCTGGTGACCCTATCCCACTCTACTTAGATAAAAACTCAGAAACACTAAAACTGATACAGCAACTCAGAGATGAGGCACATCGATTTGGGATAACACACCACAGAAATAAGCGAAGTAAAACACAAGTTGCATCTGAACTGGATTCTATAAAAAATATTGGTGAAAAAACTAAAAAAGAGCTAATAAATCACTTTAAAAGTGTAAAACGCATCAAATCTGCGAGTAAAGAAGAGCTAGCTAATGTGATTGGAAATAACAGAGGTTCAATCGTTTACGAACACTTTAACTCGAATATCAGCTCCTGAGAATTAAATAAAAATTTTAAGCACTACCACAGAGCGTAAATAAAGGAAAGAAAACACATCAAAATTCATAAAATTATGGATATACTTACAATAGATTCAATAGAAAAAATAGACGAAGTGGCTAGAGAGTTTATTAAGATAATGGGGAATAGAAAAGTCTACGCATTCAATGGAAAAATGGGAGCTGGAAAAACCACATTCATTAAGGCTATATGTGAAAGTATGGGAGTGCAAGAAACAATAAATAGCCCAACATTTTCAATTGTAAATGAGTATGAAGCAAAAAATGGACACGTTATTTATCATTTTGATTGCTACAGAATAAATAAAATACAAGAAGCATTGGACTTTGGAGCAGATGAGTATCTGAATAGTGGTAACTTTTGTTTTATAGAATGGGCAGAAAATATTGCTCCCCTCCTACCCGACTCAATTACAAATGTAAACATTGAAGAAATTACAAATGGAACGAGAAAAATAGAAATTGTATGAAACGAACATGACAACTGCAATTAAAATTATAAACAGATGAAACTAAACAAAAAGAAAAACATCATTGACCAAGTGAAAGCATCACGAAAACAAAGTAGAAATGATGAAATAAAAGCTCATGGAAAGTCAATAAATTACAATAGAATAATGGAGAGTAACAAAAAGTATAACAGGAAAAAAAATAGAAACGATGAAAATTTTGAATTATGAAATAAAAAATTTACAAACAAAATTTATTCATAAAACTAGCTGAAAAAGAACTATAATCCTGAATATCAACACTTTGAATACTATCAATAATATCAAATAATTCACTTAAAGTCTCTGCTCGTAACATTTTTATCCTTGTTTCTTTAAAATTGGGTATGCCCTTGAAAACCGGAGTAGCTGCCAAATGACGGCGGGAATGTACTATACCTCTACGTTCATCCAACAAAGAAATCGAATCAAGAACCTGTTGTTTGATTATTGACTTTTGATCTTCGAATGAAAGAGCTGGCATCAATTCACCTGTCAGCAAATAATGTTTCACTTCTTGAAATATCCAAGGTTTACCTATCGCTCCTCTTCCTATCATTACACCGTCAACACCATATTTATCAAAACACTCTTTAGCACGCTGTGGAGTAGTAACATCACCGTTACCGATAATTGGAATTTTGATTCGTGGACTATTTTTCACCTCACCTATCAGTGTCCAGTCAGCATTACCAGTGTACATCTGACAGCGTGTTCTGCCATGAATGGCAAGAGCAGCAATACCAATATCC
>CANIXM010000223.1 GCA_947471245.1 Paludibacteraceae bacterium
CTCTAAAGTCATAACCGAAATTCACAAAGGGCAAGACATTTCTGATTTTATCCAAAGCTCAAAATCAACATTTGGACGTGGAGGAATGCTTACCAAGACCACCATTGCGCGCAAAATTGCCGATCAAGGTATCGATGTGTTTATTGCCAATGGCAAAAGCGATGATATATTGTTGCGACTGTTAGACAGCAATCAAAAAGTAGAGTGTACCCATTTTATCGCCTCTACAGACGATGTATCCAGCGTAAAAAAATGGATTGCGCACAGCGAAGGTTTTGCCAAAGGAGAGATTCATGTCAATGAAAATGCTGCCAAGGCTCTTACAGGCGAAAAGGCGGTAAGCCTCCTGCCAGTAGGTCTTACCAAAATAGTAGGTGAATTTGAAAAGGATGATATTGTCAAAATAGTTGATCATAATGGATTTTCGCTAGGAGTAGGAAAAGCCCAATATGACAGTAAGACTGCCACACAAGCCCTTGGTAAAAAGAACCAGAAACCATTGGTTCATTGTGATTATCTGTATTTGGAATAGGATTATTTTCTTCAAGAATCACCATATTAACTATTAAACCAAAAATGAAAACAACAAAACTTATCATATTCTCAATTATTTCAGTCTTATTGTCTAGCTGTTACAGTGCAAAACAAATGAACAAGGCCATCACCAAAAGCGTCACAGAAGATGTGGTGAGAAATGTGCAAGTTGCAGATACCAATATTATCCTGAATACAGAGAAACTAGCTCAGTTTATACCTTCAGCAAAAGTAACCACCATTCATAACTATTTTATCCCTGCATTGTTTTATTGGGAAACGCGGGATTTACTAATGGCGGAGATCAATAACCGTACTTACATCAATAATTTCACTGATGTGCTTAATCGAAAAGCTGTAGAGAATAATTTTGCCGAAAAATTAAATGGTAAAAAACTGGAAATATCTATTGATAATACACCTAATGAATTTTATTATGATTACAAATACGTGCTTATTTATTTCTTATTCGCCTATGTGTATTCTACAAATTGGGACATTTACCACAAAATGCAACATTTGAAAGTTTCATATCGAATCACTAAAGATAATTTGCAGCTTAAAAATGGAACTTTCGATTCTCCATTCAAAAAAGTAGATTTTCATGGATTCATGTGGACAGAGTCTGATGCTGTAAGGCAGTATGTACAAATCAATAAAGCTGATTTCATTTCTGCCAGCGAAACACTTATTCAGTTGATTGCAAATGAATTGTAGGTTAACTTATCAGGAATTGAAACCCTCACGCCCCAAATTAAATTTAGGAAATACAAAGTGATGATTATCAAACGCTAACTTTACATCCCCTCCTTTGGAGGGGCTTGGGGAGGCTTAATTATTAACCCATGAAAACACTCTACCTCATTGTTTCCGTTGTATGCATGATGCTACTTGCATCCTGTGCCAGTTCGGGTCGTACTCAGAGCTATGGTTCACGCAAAGGCTACTATCAGCAGTTCCAGCAGCTCAATGTGCAAGGTCCACAGCGTAGGTATTGCGGCGGACGGTGCGAGTAAGGTGCCTTTGACTACATGTGTTGAGGCAAATTTTATAAACAATTTGCCATTTTAATATAGAAATACATTACTTTTGCATAGCGAATAGAAAATACTTTCGTAATTCATTCGTTATAAACACCTAACGAACCAATAACAACCTCAAAAAAATCAAGGAATGAATTTATTATCTGTATTACTTCAAGTTGTACCCGCACCAGTTTCTACTGCTACGGCAGCAGTGGCGGCCGATGAAAATTATTTGGACGTATTATTGAAAGGTGGATGGGTAGTGTATCCGCTTGCTATCTTGTTTTTCTTGTCTATTTACATCATCATAGAGCGCATATTTGCCATTAACATGTATGCTAAGAGTGATGCATCATTGATTTCCAGAGTGAACGAATTGGTTTCTGAGGCGAAATACGAAAAAGCAGCACGCTTGTGTAAAGAGCAACAAAACATGCAAGCCAAGATTATTGGTGCAGGCATTGAAGCTATTGAAGGTGGTGATGGAGATGTACAGGAAGCCATGGAAGCTGAGTCACGCCAACAAGTAGCTGTTTTGGAAAAAGGAATGAATTACCTAGGTATCACATCGTCCATAGCTCCGATGCTCGGATTTTTGGGGACTATTGCTGGGGTGGTGAAAATTTTTCATGACATTTCGGTTACCAATAAATTTGATATCACCGTTCTTTCTAGTGGTTTGTATCAAAAGATGATTTCTTCTGGACTGGGGCTTTTTGTTGGGATAGTTGCATTTACAGGCTTTACATTGTTAAACGGAAGAATAGACAAAGCTATTCTGAAAGTAGATAAAGCAACCAATGACTTACTTTCTTTCATCAAAAAGCACAAACGAGAAAATACAGTTAAATAGTTAAATAGTTAACAAGTAGACGAGTGAACAAGTAAACGGTTAATAGTTAAGATTGTCCACAATAAATCCATCTAAAATCGCATCGGAGTCCATCCCTTCAAGTCGGGACAGACTATCTGACAACTTAAATTAAAATTATAAACAGATGAAAATTCAACGTCGCAAACCAAGATCTGCAAAGGTTTATACCGAGTCCTTGAACGACATTATGTTTTTCTTGTTGTTATTCTTTCTGATCATATCCACCATGGTCACACCTGCAACCATAAGTGTGCTACTGCCAAAATCAAAGACTTCTGACGATACTGTTATCAAAAAAAGTATCATGCTTACCGTTACTGCCGACAAGACTTATGCCATAGAAGGTAAGCCAGTCCCGTATGAAGGTATAGAAGGTGCACTTGCCGCTTATGATGCCAACAAAGCTGAAGGCGAAGAGATTATTGTCAAACTTCAAGCAGACAGAATGTTGAACCTGCAAGACGTGGTTGATCTTATCGATATTGGCAATAAACTGCACATGAAGATGGTGCTATTTACTGAAAAGGAAAAATCTTAACCTACATCATTGTCATATAAATGATTAACCTATCGAAGTGATTTTCATTCACTTCTTTTTCACCATCCATACAATCCAACATTTACATGGAAATCCAAAGCAATCACTGGAAAGAAGCCACACGTCAGGCCTCACGATCGTTAAACTTAGTTGACGACAAAACTATACAACAGGTATTACTTGCTGTCGCCAAAATAGCTGTGAATAATGCAGAAACAATTCTTCAGGAAAATGCCAAGGATCTTGCTTTGATGGAGAAGTCTAACCCCATGTATGATAGACTGTTGCTTTCCAAAGAACGGCTAGAGGGAATAGCTGCTGATATCACCAATGTAGCCTCACTTCCTTCACCACTTGGTAAAAGCATCGGTGAAACTGTGATTCGTCCTAATGGAATGAGCATTTCCAAAATTTCGGTGCCATTCGGTGTAGTGGGAATCATCTATGAAGCCCGTCCCAATGTAAGTTTTGATGTGTTTTCGCTGTGCTTCAAGTCGGGCAATGCCTGTGTGCTGAAAGGCGGAACAGATGCTTACAATTCGAATCTTGCCATTGTTAAAACCATTCAGTCAGTATTAGAGGATTTTAAACTTGATCCTAATATCGTGACTTTGCTTCCAGCAGGAAGAGAAGCTGGAGCTGAACTAATGAATGCTGTAGGATATGTGGACGTGATTATACCTCGTGGTGGAAAAGGATTAATTGAATTTGTGCGTGATAATTCTAAAATTCCTGTCATAGAGACGGGTGCAGGCATCTGTCACACCTATTTTGATGAGTATGGCGACTTGGAAATAGGCAAAGAAATTATTTTTAATGCCAAAACCCGTCGCGTAAGTGTATGCAATGCATTGGATTGTTTGATTATTCACGAAAAAAGACTGTCTGACTTACCAACACTTTGTGAAAAATTGGCTAAAAAAGAGGTAACCATCTATGCGGATACCAAATCGTTCACTTTCCTTACGGGCAAATATCCTTCACAGTTGCTTCAAAAAGCGACTGATGAAAGTTATGGAATAGAATTCCTAGATTATAAAATATCTGTTAAAACTGTAACAGATATTACAGAGGCAATTCAGCATATTACAAAGTATAGTTCACAGCATAGCGAGTGCATAATTAGCGAAAATACGACTAATACATCGCTGTTTGATAGAGCGGTAGATGCCGCATGTATTTACACCAATGTGTCAACTTCTTTCACTGATGGCGCACAGTTTGGGCTAGGGGCAGAGATCGGCATCAGTACCCAAAAGCTACATGCTCGAGGACCCATGGCTTTGGCAGAACTCTGCTCTTATAAGTGGATTATTAAAGGAAATGGTCAGACTAGAAAATAACATTTTCACGTTAATTTATTTTTTTTTACAATAATTGTTGGTTAATTAAAAATTTATCACTTCCTTTGTGCAAAGAGAAAGTGTGTTTTTTCA
>CANIXM010000224.1 GCA_947471245.1 Paludibacteraceae bacterium
AATACGTATTCTGCTTCTACCAATTCTTCCGATTCCCATGGCGCCTTCATTTGTTTGAAAATGGTGCTACATGCTATCATTTCGATGTCTTTATAGAAGTTGATTGCACCTTCAAATCCAGCATAAGGTCCACCATTGTCGTAGTTGTGAAGCTGTTTCATAGGGATGCCCATTTTTTGAACCACATACTTTTCTTTGATACCAGCACAGAATACGTCTGGATGGTATTTTTCGATCAGTTTTTCCATTTCATAGTGGCTCAAGTCATCTATCACAAGGGTACCTTTTTTCATATCGGTCATCATCCCTTTGTATTCATTGAACTCTATGTCGAAAGCTTCCTTCAGTTTTGCCAATTCTTCTTCGCTTTTGCGAGGGTTGAAACGAGTAGCATCTGGATAGACAGTAATTTCTTCGATGTTACGACTATCAGCATCAATCTGAATAGATGGGATAACACTTCGACCTTCGTAGTCATCGCGGTGTCCAAACTCATATCCAGCCACAAGGGTTTCCATGCCCAATTCGTTGAACAACTCTTGATAATGGTGAGCACGAGAACCTCCTACAAACATCATGGTGGTTTTACCTTCAGTCTTTGGTCTGATTTTCTCAATGGCAGCATTTACTTTGGCCATTTCTTCGGCTATCACTACTTCTATTCGATCCATCAATTCTTGATCTCCAAAATACTGTCCCACTTTTCTAAGAGTTTTGGCGGTGGCTTCAGCACCAATAAAGTTGGCTTTTGCCCATGGAATACCGAAAGAAGTTTCGAGCATCTCCGCCACATAGTTGATAGAGCGGTGGCACATCACCAAACTGAAATCGGCATTGTGAGCGGTTTCAAATTGCTCCAAGGTGGAGTTACCTGACATGGTAGCAATAATGTCCACACCAATTCTTTCGAATAAATCATCAATGACAAATGCATCACCACCGATATTATATTCACCCAGTACGTTGACAGCATATTTGTTTTTGCGCACGTAGTTATCATTATTGCCAATCAAGTGTTTGTACAATCCATTGTTGGCAATGTGGTGACCAGCAGACTGTGATACCCCACGATATCCCTCGCATGAGAATCCAAAGATGTTTACACCCGGAAGTTCTTCCTTCATTTGTCTTGCCACACGGTGTACGTCGTCACCGATTAGCCCTACTGGACAGGTGGAGAAGATTGCAATACCTTTAGGTTGGAACAGCTCGTAAGCCTCACGAATAGCTTGTTTCAATTTCTCCTCACCACCGAATACGATGTTAGAATCTTGCATGTCGGTAGAAAAGGAATAGGGTATAAAGTTCTCCATTTCTGGTTGGTCAGCACGGGTTTGATTGCGACGAGTCAACCATGAGTAATATCCACATCCGATAGGTCCGTGCGTGATGTTTACAATATCCCTAGTAGGCCCTAATACTACCCCCTTACATCCGGCATAAGTACAGCCCCGTTGGGTGATGATACCTGGTATGGTACGTACGTTGGCTTGAATTTGAGGGATAGCATCCGGGTCGTTGACCACAATACTTTTAGCCCTTTTCTTAGCCACTTTTTTTGGGTAAGCTGGACTAACCTCGTCCATAAACTTACTCAAATCCATTTCACTTTTATTTTTGTTCATTTTTATTTCCTCCAATTAAACTAGTCCAATGTGATGTCTCCTGTTTCACCTGTGCGTACTCTGATAGAGTCAACTACTGGCGTGATAAAGATTTTACCGTCACCTTTTTGCCCTGTTTGATTTACTTTTAAAATCGTTTCTACAGCCAATTCTTTCTTGTCATCTGTTACTATCAGCACTATCATCCTTTTGGATTTCAGTCTGTGCATTTCAGGATCTAATTCAGAATTATCGTCTATCACCAATTTCTTTAGTGCCTCAATATCGCCTGTTCCTTTGCCTCTACCTACTACCGGCATTGCAGTGAATGAAGGAAGCCCAACGTCTGATAGCGCCAATTTGGTTTTGGTCATTTTATCAATTCGTATTATTGCAAATATTTGTTTCATATAAAGTTATATTTAGCCCCCTAGCCCCCAAAGGGGGAAATAAGAGTTTTGTTGTTAATAATCATCGCATTTTGTGTCCAAAATTTTTATTTGGAACATGCCATTTTATTTCATTTTCATGGATACCAACCCCAAAGGGGGAAAAGACCGTGTTGGTAATAATTTTCAGATACTGCGCTCTTTAAAGTCCCCCCTTCGGGGGATTTAGGGGGCTTTAATCCTGTTTACCACTCGAAATAGTGTAGCTTTCTTCTACTGGAGTGACGAAAATTTTTCCATCACCAAATTGTCCATTTTCGCCAGAACGAGCTGCAAGCATGATGGTTTCAACTACGAAATCCTTGTCTTTTTGAGGAATAACTATCATTAGCAGATCTTTTGGTAATTCATCATAGGTTACATTTCCTACTTTGATACCTCTTTGTTTTCCTCTACCAAATACTGCTGTTTTAGTAACTGCAGGAAAACCAGCATCAAACAACGATTTAATTACCACTGAAGACTTTTCAGGTCTTATAATTGCTCTGATTAAATACATATCTTATAATTTTTTTTGTTGATAATAAACTTTTTTGTTGAAGACCTAGACATAAGGTCGTATAGCTTGTAACGAGTGAAATTCTACGAATTAATTCATGATTCCAAAGCTTACCAATAGGTTTTCAAGTTCCTCCATTTCCAACGGATTGGGGATAACGTGCATGGTGTTGTCATTGATTTTCTTTGCCAATGCGCGGTATTCGTCAGCTTGTGGATGCTCTGGTGCGTGGTCAATTACTGTTTTACGATTGATTTCTGCATGTTGAACCATGTTGTCGCGTGGCACGAAGTGAATCATTTGAGTTCCCAGTTTTTTAGCAAACTCTTGAATCATGTTGGCTTCATTGTCCACTTTACGTGAGTTACAAATCAAACCACCAAGACGAACACTACCTACTTTTCCGAATTTGGAAATGGATTTACAGATATTGTTTGCAGCATACATCGCCATCATTTCGCCTGAGCATACGATATACACCTCTTCGGCTTTACCATCGCGGATAGGCATTGCGAAACCGCCACATACTACGTCACCAAGTACGTCATAAAATACATAGTCCAGTTGTTTGTCTTCATCATAAGCTCCAAGTTGCTCAAGCAAGTTGATGGAAGTGATGATACCGCGTCCTGCACAACCTACACCTGGCTCAGGACCGCCCGATTCCACACAACTGGTGTTTTTGAAGCCACCTTTCATTACATCGTCCAAATCAATGTCTTCGCCTTCGTCGCGAAGTGTGTCCAATACTGTTTTTTGGGCCAAACCGTGTAACAACAATCGGGTAGAGTCGGCTTTAGGGTCACAACCTACAACCATTACTTTTTTTCCCATCTCAGCTAGTCCAGCTACAGTATTTTGAGTAGTGGTACTTTTACCAATTCCTCCTTTTCCGTAAATAGCAATCTTTCTCATAACGTTTATTTTTTTTGTGTTAAAGTGAATAATCTGCAAACCCCTTATTCATTAACCGTGCCATTAACATTTGTTATGAGTTTTGTTTCTGAGAAATGTGCGTGCAACTATCTGATATTCAACAATAAAAAAAGTGTAAAATATTTTGAAAATGTATGTTTTGGTGATTTTTGGCGGCATTTTAGCAACAAAAAAACCTACATAAATGTAGGCTAAAAGGGGTGAAATGCAGGTAAATGTAGCTATTGTAGCGGGCGATAATGAGCATGAGATTTGAACACCTCATTCGGTGTGTCCATCTTCACCATTTTTCCTCCTTTCAACACCATCACTTGAGTGGCTAGTTCATTGATTTCGGGGATGTCATGGCTCACCATCAAGGTAGTAGAGCCCAGGTGCAAGTGTGATTTGATAATTTCCGACCGTAGTTCCAGCCGCATTTCATAATCCAATGCCGAAAGCGGTTCGTCGAGCAACAGTATGCTGGGTTTATATGCCAATGCACGTGCTAGTGCCACCCGTTGCTTTTGCCCGCCAGACAGTTGGTGCGGCTTTCTATCGCTAAGTTGCTCCAACTCAAAGAGACACAATAGCTCAACTACTTCGGCTTTATTGGGGAGCTTCTGTGCATAGCTCAGATGCTCCGCTATGCTCATATTGGGAAATAGTGCATAGTCTTGAAATACAAAACCAATATTCCTACGCTGAGGTATGACATTGATTTTACGAGTGGAGTCAAACCACACTTCATCATCCACCTGTATAGTGCCAGCATGCGGCGTGGTAAGCCCGGCTATTATGCGAAGCAAAGTGGTTTTCCCAGCACCCGAATGTCCGAAAATACACAGCAATTCCTGACTTGGTATTTCGGCACAGACTTCCATCATCACTTTCCCATCGGAAGTGTGCATCTCATGTTGTATGTCGAT
>CANIXM010000225.1 GCA_947471245.1 Paludibacteraceae bacterium
CAATTTTAAACATCGCTGACGATTCTACCTCACCATACACCTCATCATTTACTTTGACCAATAGCTCTACTTCGCCCAATTTATTACCCGGCAAATCTTTTGGATATACAAAGTTTGCCACTCCGCTCTCGTCTGTTTTCAATCCTTTTTCTATTGGTAGCTTCCCAAAATAGCGTTTTGCAAAAAGCAACACTTCTGCATCTTTGAGTGGTATGTTTGTGTTTTGCTCCTTAGCCACAACTTGCACACGTACTGTATTAGTTTCATGGTTGTACACCATGGTGACTTTCACTTTGTCACTTTTAGTTGGGTCGGTGTTAGATAATACTTGCACATAGCTTTTGTTGAAACTACGTACATAAGCAATCACTTTCCATCTGTCACTTTCAGAAAGAACGTCTTTGAATGATGGCATCAAACCACGACCAGTATTGAGTATGTAAAACAGCTCACCATCAGTTAGTTTTTGTGTGCCCGACGATGCCAAATCAGGTGGCGTTGGTTTCAGAGATTTCAACACATTGCCCTTTGAAGGATTTCCATGACATGAAGCACAGTTTTTGGTGTAGATACCCTCACCTTCGGAAGCTGTGGTTTTATCAAACTTTATGTAACTGTTTTTTGCCTTTTTATCAGCTGGCACATCCCAGTTTTGGGCTGTGAGCTGAAAACCGAAAACTGTCAAAAGTATAATTATACTCCTAGTCTTGAATTGAAATGCTTTATTGAAGTGTGCCATATTTAATAATGTATTGCCAAATGTATTATGCTGTTTTTTATTCCAAAGTCTTATTTATTTTTTTGGACGAGCTGAGTTGGGTTTAGATACCACTTGTTTGTATGATTTATTAAAACTACGAAGATAGGAAATCACTTTCCATTGGTCACTCTCTGTGAGTGTGCCAAAAAATGAAGGCATCAACCCCCTACCTGTACTAATGATATAAAGCAATTCCCCATCAGTCAAGTTTTGCGATCCCGAAGATCCTAAATCTGGAGGAACGGGTTTAAATGCACGACGATTATTGCCTTTGGCAGGGTTGCCATGGCAAGAAGCACACTTTTTACTATATATCGCTTCACCAAGTTTAGCAGTTGATTCATCAAATTTGAAGTCGCAATTTTTAGCCTTTTTGTCTGCTGGCACATCCCAATTCTGTGCTGCTAATTTTACACTTACCAGACTTATGAGTATTAATAAACTTATAATTCTAAATTTAAATGCTTTACTATGTACTGTCATAAATATAAATTCCTAAAATTTTAATCGTGGCTTTCTTCTAACTCTTCAATGGTTTCTTGAATGGGAACAATTGGGATTATTTTGGCTAAAGTAGATACGATAAGCAGCACTAAAATCATCGGTGCAATGGTTATCAGTATTTCTACCAAAGTAGGTGAATATACTTTGAAATTCAATGGCACGTTTTGTATCGGTAAATATGGGTGTTCCATCGTTGGCACCACAATGATATATCTTTTGAACCACCCACCTACAAATACGCAACAGGCGATTATCAATAATGGCAATGGTTTTCTCATCTTGTTGAATATCAGAAGTGTGATTGGAATAATCAATCCACCCAACTGTACCGACCAAAACAAAAATGCATGAGCGCCAGTAAAAAGTGCGTTGATGTGTCGAGCATCAAATTTTTTCATTTTATATCCTGGCACCATGTATTCATTCAAATTGAAATATAAATACACCAATGAAACCAATACCAATAATTTCCCAATCTTATCAAAATGTTCGAGTGTGATATATTCTTGCAGCTTGTAATTGGTGCGAAAGAAATACATGGCAATCACGATGGCCGATGTGCCCGAAACAAATGCTCCAGTGATAAAATAGGGACCAAAAATGGTGGAATCCCATCCAACTCTAGATGTGTTGGCAAACAGCCATGAAGTGACTGTGTGTATTGCAAATGCAACAGGTATGATAAAAATGGCAATGGCTCTTGTAAGTTTTTTAATGATTAAATCCTGTTCATGAGAGCCAGTGTAGTTGAGAGATAACAGTTTATATGCCTTTCTAGCTATAGGATGTAGTTTCTCTATTTTGTCATGACAAATTTTCAAATCAGGAATAAGTGGGATGTATAGGAACAGGGTACTGATCAGAACATAAACAGTTACTACGGTAATGTCCCACACGATGGGTGATTGTATTCTCCCGTGTATAAACACATTGAGCAATCTGTCAGGACGCCCCATGTCAGACACAATCACTAATCCAGCAACAGCAGCAAATGCGAGTGCAATTATTTCGGCCATACGAGCCAAGGGTGTAGCCCATTTCTGTCCAGAAAGACCCAATACAGCACTGATAAGCATCCCTATTAAACTTGTAGCAACAAAAAACACAAAATTTGAGATATACATGCCCCACGACACATAATCACCCAAACCAGTCACTACCAGTCCTTTGTTGAGTTGGTACACATAAGCTCCCAAGCAAACAAATAAGGAAAGAGTAAGAAATGCCATCCAAGCTTTAAAACTATTGGTTAGGCGTATGGAACGTAATAAGTCGGACGTAATTTTATCCTTTGTTGATTGTTCTAACATAAGCAAAGTATTCGGCAGTTTGAATTCGTAATTTTGTGCATTGAGTTAATAAGTAGATATTCATTAGGAATGGTGAAGGTGCTCAGACGCTTCTTCTCTATCCTGCTCGTTAAATGGCACTGTTTTTCCTTTTGGAGGTAAATAATATACACGTGGTTTAGTGCCAAGCTCTGGCATCAGTGTGTAACCGCCATTGTCTTCAAGCAGTTTTTTGAACCGAACAGTTTCTTTGGTGGTGCCATTGGTGACAGTATCTTCATTTTCATCGCCGAAGTAGTACACACCATTTGGACAGGCTGACACACAGTAGGGTAATTTACCTAAACGCACTTGATCGGCACTGAATAAACATTTGCTGATAGTTCCTTTTTTCTGTGGCACGTTCAATTCTACATTATATTCTACGTCTTTCTCCACTTGAGCGTTCAATGGTTCAGCCCAGTTGAAAATGCGGGCGCTATACGGACAAGCTGCGATGCAAAATCTACAGCCGATGCACCGTTCGTTATCTATCAACACAATACCATCTTGACGTTTGAAGGTTGCATCTACTGGACACACCGCCACGCAGGGTGGGTTGTCACAATGCTGACAAGGTTTGGGCATGTAGTATGGAGGAGTGTTTTCAGTCTCTTCCATTTTCAGCACATTGATATGATGCTGTTCGGGACGTAGGTGATGGGCGTTTTGACAGGCAGCCATACACTTACGTGCATTTTGGCATTTTGATAAGTCAATTACCATCACAAATCGCTTGCCTTCCAATCCGTCACGTCCTTGCTGTTGGAGATATGTCAGTTTGCCATGCTTCGAAGGAAGTACTTTGTGTAAATCATCTTTATTTATTTCATGCAACTCATTTTGAGCTGTAAGCACTCTTACACGTTGACCATCTGTCTTACTTTTGTCATAATTGAGAGCAGCCAATATAGCTGACCCACCCAATGCCGAACCGATACCGACTATGCCTAGCTGTTGTAAAAACTCACGCCTGGTTCGCTTTTTGGGCTGTTCTTCATTTTCTACCATTCTTCAATATATTTATGTGAAAAAGTTGGGTTTATTGCTCTAATTCTATTGAGAATTGAGACCTTGTATTTCTATTTTGTAACTAATATTGTTTCCTAAAATATCAACACACAAGGGTGTTTTTTGTTCAATGAAAACTTTTTAGTTTTTTAATATGTAAAACTAATAAACTTTTTGATTTCAAACATCAATTCCAAAAAAAATATCATCAACAATTAGAATAATATTGTAATCCTTCTTTCATTCAAAAAAATAGATTTTGAAAAAAGGACTTATAATAATCGAACTAAAAAAAACACATCACTACTAAACATTTATAGCAAATAATGAATTATATCATTTGACAATTATTAATTTACATTTAGATTTTAATGTTTTAAAGCGATTCATTTAACTTCCAAATACATCTTACTCAATGGACGGATACGAAAGCACAAGAAGAGATTTTCTTAAAAAATTGGGGCTTATAGCCTCAGCAACAGCAATTTCAGCCAGTGGATTGGCGCAGGTGGAAAGTCTAATCACAGATAAAAAGGAAAGCTATGTATTGACTCCCGAGCAGCGTAAATTCATGGACAAATATGAAAAATGGCTCGATGAATTTCATGATATGGCTAAATTTCAAAAAAACGACCCAGAGCATTTGGACAACAACAAGAAATTAGTTGCACTATCTGAAGAGGCTAAACTATGGCAATCAGAACTAATTGAACACATGAAGGACGATAATTTTGCGAAATACTACATGATTGTAACCGAAAAAGTTACAGTAACAATCTAGTTGG
>CANIXM010000226.1 GCA_947471245.1 Paludibacteraceae bacterium
AACATCCCATTCACCGTAGGAGGTGGCATATCCAGTGTGGAAGATGTGTCCGTTCTGTTGGCTTGTGGAGCTGATAAAATTTCGGTCAACACATCGGCCGTGCGCAATCCTCAATTGATCAACGACCTTGCCAATCAGTTTGGCAGTCAGTGTGTGGTCCTTGCCATTGACACCAAGTGCATTGATGGCGAGTGGTATGTATTCCTCAATGGTGGACGCATCCCTACGGAGATTAAAACTGTGGAGTGGGCGAAACAAGCCGTGGCACTGGGCGCAGGTGAAATACTGCTCACCTCCATGAACAACGATGGCACCAAAGATGGATTTGCACTAGACATCACACGAGCTGTTTCAGAAGCTGTCAATGTGCCCGTGATAGCCAGTGGAGGAGCAGGCACCATGGAGCATTTTGTAGATGTATTTGACGCCGGGAAAGCTGATGCAGCATTGGCTGCCAGCATCTTTCACTACAAAGAGATAGCCATCCCTGAACTCAAATCCTTCTTAAAAGAAAAAGGCTTAGAAGTAAGAATATGATAATCAAACATTTTAAAATCATCACGTCCGCTTTGATTGTTTTCGCAACAGTGGCGTGCAACGACTATTCAAAATCACCCTACCCGTCCATCTCCTTTCAATCTATTTCTTCGATGCCTGACAACGGTAGAGCTTCTGCTGTGGCATGGTCTATTGACGGAAAAGGTTATGTCGCTTTAGGAAGAAGCAATGAGAAAAGCAAAATAAAAGGAGGTGCAAGAACCCAACTAAGGGACTGTTGGAGCTACGACCCAACAACCGATCAATGGACACGGATAGCAGACTTCCCTGACACACCTAGAGTTAAAGCTATAGCCGCAGTAGTAAACAGAAAAGCTTATGTCGGTCTAGGTTACGATATTGAAAAGATCTTCTCCACAGATGGGGGTGACAATAAACCAGCTAATCTAAGACATTTTTGGTGCTATGACCCTACCACAAACAAATGGACACAAATGGCTGATTTCCCAAGTAGCGCATCTAATGCCTGTGTGTCTGCAGTAATCAACAATGAAATATTTATTGCATCTGGCTTTGACGGGACTCGTTTTACCAAAGAATTTTGGAGCTACAACACCCTTGCCAACAAATGGACAGAACACACCAAAGGCGGTTATTGGTCACCTAGGAGTAGCCCAGTTTTCATTTCGAACAACAAACACACCTTTTTTGGAACAGGGTTTATGGGAAACATTTTCAATGACTGGTGGGAATACCTTCCTGATTCCAAAACATGGAAAAGACGCAAAAGCATGCCTGACAACGGCCGAACGAATGGATTAGGATTTTCTGTTGGTGAACGTTTTTTTGTGTCAACAGGCAGACACACTGGGGGAGATTTAACGGGTGGAAAACTGTTCTCAGACCTTGTAGAGTATGATGTGAATAAGGATGCATGGTACAATCGTGGAGTGTTACCTGATGGAGGTCGTGAAAATGCAGTGAGCTTTGTCATTAATGACACAGTTTACATCGGCTGCGGCGAGAACTCGGTACTCAATGATGAAAATCAAGTCCTAAAAAACTTCTGGAAATTCAACCCCTAATGTACAAGAAATGAAAAATATATTTCAAATTATATTAATAATTGCCCTAATACTACCAACAAAAGTAGTAAGTCAAAACAACGAGAAGCTCTTCTACGATGTAAAACTTTCAGGAGTTAGTTCTACTGGCAATGCCTCACCATTCCTTTTTCAGAGTCAAAACTACGGTCAAACCACAGCTGACAAAAACTCACTGTACTCAAATATTTCTTTGGGTAAAGACTTTGACAAAAACAAAAAATATTTTGATATCTCTTTCAAAATTAATGGTTTGTTTCGGACAGCTGACAGTGAGAAACCCAATGCATATCTTCATGAATACTACACTAAAGTTTTAATATTAAAATTCTTAGACTTTACAGCAGGTGCTAAAGAGGAGATACTAGGCACTCAAGATTCGACCTTATCAGGAGGTGGATTTCTCTTTTCCAAAAACACCCGTCCTATGCCTAAACTAACTCTTGGTATTGAACATTACACTAACGTTCCATTCACTAAAGGCTTCTTACAAATTAAAGGTGCATTATCTCATGGGTGGTATGAAAACACACTTCTAAAAGACATGTATCTTCATCACAAATATGCATATATTCGGATAGGAGGAAAATGGCCTGTGCACATTCAATATGGACTGGATCACGTGTGCCAATGGGGAGGCATCCTTCCTAATACAGGGGAACAACCAGACAGCTTTGATGCATATTTGGCCATATTCAAAGGAGGTCACGGCAGCTCCAATTCACACATTGGCGACCAAATAAATGCTTTGGGAAATCACATCATTTCACAAAGCCTAAAAGTAGAAGTAGAAATTTCTGACTATAAGTTAAATGGGTATTGGCAAAACATCAATGAGGATCCACCAGTAGATTTTATGTGGAAAAACGACATGAACATGCCTGACGGACTATGGGGTCTATCATTAAAAAACAAAAAAATACCATTAATCAATGGTATACTGTATGAATACTTAAATACGACAGATCAGGCAGGTGCTATATTTCAAAAAGACGGAATAATTTACGGTGGATCAGACAACTATTTTTCAAATTACTTATATCCTAATGGTTGGTCTTACTTCTCAAGAACAATCGGCACACCATATATTGCACCTAATACACTAATTGGGAATAGGTATATCAACTCTACCAACAACAGGGTGTGTGTTCATCACTTCGGCCTAGAGGGTGAAACTGGAGGATATTGCTACAGGTTGATGGCTTCCTATTCGAAAAACTACGGCACTTATAGCCTGCCATTCCCAAGCATGATTGAAAACACATCCACTATGCTTGAAATCAAAAAAACCTACACACAACTCTACAACTTAGAAGTAGGATGTACAATCGGTGCAGATTTTGGAAAGCTTTATGGCAATACGGTAAGTGGAATGATTTCTATTAGGAAAAGAGGTAACTTGTTCAAGTATTAGAAAATCAACATGGAATAAACTCCCGTGAGTAGCAAACTGATCAGTAACACAGCAATTGGAGCATAAAAATCACCTTTGATTTCTAATTCGAAGATGGAAGGACGATAAATTTTAACAAGTCGCCAAGAAATATATGCAGCTGCACTTCCCAATAACGCACCGCCAATAACATCTAATGGGTAGTGCACTCCTAGATAAATCCGAGAATAACTAACCAACAAAGCCCATAACCCTAAAGCCAGCGCATAGCTCTTTCGGCGGAAATACAAAGAAGATATGACCGCAAAACCCACAGAATTGGATGCGTGTGATGAGACAAAACCATATAATCCACCAGTATATCCTTTCACCAAATGAACCATACCGTTCAAACTAGACAAATGGGATGGACGCAATCGATGGACTAAATTCTTAATCACACCTGATGCTACCTGATCGGACATAAGGATGCAAACAGCCACTGACAACACCACCCACAGTGCTTCCTTTTTCCATTGCTTAACTATAACGTACAAAACGGATATATAAAGTGGCACCCATGTAAACTTGCCACTGATGGCATACATCACTCCATCCAAAAACTGGCTATTGGCTCCATTAACATACAGAAATAGACTTTTATCGATTGACACCAGCGATTGAATCAGACTCATAGTTTCTTAGGAATGAAGTATTGATAATAATCTTGAAGTTAAATTCTTTCAGTATGTACTTTCTCTACCCAACCCACACTACCATTGCCCAATTCTATTTCTATCCAGTTACCCAATGTTGATTTCACTTCCACTTTTGTTCCCTCGTGCAATTGAAACAAATCGGTTCCACTCTTATCTGGCGAACTTTTAGCTGTAATCACACCAGACATCACAATAGCTTCACGGTGATTTAGCAATTGATTTTTCCGAACCCCTGAAAACGCAAGGAAACCAACACTAAATAGCAATAAGCTGACCATCAAATAAAATGAAACAACGCGCAAAGTTCTTATTCGTGCAAAAACAAAAACAAAACCAAATATCAATGAACAAATGAAAAAAGACAAACTGATATAGAGCCAAGTATTGGAAGTTACAAGCTTTATCAAATACTGTATCCATTCAAACAAGAAAAATGTTGGTGTTTTCACAATATTATCCACCACTTTGGTTTGTGCTATGCTTAGATTATAGCCAGCATCTTCATACAATGGATTCAACCTTAATGCTCTTTCATAGTTGAGTATTGACCGTCCTATTTCATTTGATTTGAAATATGCATTAGCCAGATTATAGTAGATTTCTGGCGCTACTCCTTCTTTAGCCAGTATGTCTTCATAGTCTTTGATGGCCATTTTATATTCTGCTTGAGAATACAAGTCAT
>CANIXM010000227.1 GCA_947471245.1 Paludibacteraceae bacterium
CATTTGAATCGGTTGTTGAAACTCAAATTTTACACCTGCCAACGGTATCAATGCTTCTTCCATCTTTTCCACCAGTTCTTCACGGTTTTTTGCCGAAGTCCATTCACTTTTATCTTTGAGCGTAATAATATAATCACCAGTTTCCATTGGAGTTGGGTCGGTTGGAATTTCGCCTGCTCCAATTTTACAAACAACATGTTTTATTTCAGGGAAGTTAGCAAGTAATATTTTATTAGCTTTTTGAACCTGCTCAACCGTATTGGTAAGCGAACCGCCTTGCAGCGTTATCACCGCCGCTGCTAAGTCGCCTTCTTCGAGTTGGGGAATAAACTCACCACCTAAACGGGAAAACACTCCTAAACTAACCAGAAACAATACAATTGCCGAAATCGAAATCAATAATTTACG
The DNA here is from genome assembly GCA_947471245.1 of Paludibacteraceae bacterium. Classification (GTDB taxonomy): domain Bacteria; phylum Bacteroidota; class Bacteroidia; order Bacteroidales; family Paludibacteraceae; genus Paludibacter. The sequence goes on from CANIXM010000227.1 coordinate 409, forward strand.
TTTGAGGGCAAAATGAATAATCGGATTAAATACTTTGTGGAAAAAGTCCATAAGTTTATCCGAAAAGTTGAGTTTATGCTCGGTATTTTTACTCAAAAACAAAGCAGAAGCCATTGGAACATAGGTTAACGAAAGAATAAATGCTCCTAAAATAGCAAACGCCACTACTTGTGCCATTGGCACAAACATTTTACCTTCAATTCCTACTAAGAATAGAATAGGCATGTAAACAATGAGAATGATTATTTCTCCAAATGTGGCTGCCGTTCTTATTCGGCTTGAAGCCTGATACACCTCTTCGTCCATTTGTTGCTGGGAAAGCCTTGTGATGCCCGGATGATGGTTTTTACTCATTGATATTCGATGCACCACACTTTCCACGATAATCACGGCACCATCCACAATCAATCCAAAGTCGATGGCACCAAGGCTCATTAAATTACCTGATACACCAAAGAACTTCATCATGGATATGGCAAACAGCATGGAAAGGGGAATCACAGAAGCTACAATCAGCCCAGCTCTCAAATTACCCAGGAATAAAATTAAAATGAAGATAACAATTAATGCTCCTTCGATTAAGTTTCTTGAAACTGTACTAATAGCGCGCCCCACCAAATCGGACCGATTCAAAAACGGTTCAATCAACACCCCTTTAGGTAATGATTTCTGAATGGTTTCAATGCGGGTTTCTACATTCTTTGTAACTTCATTCGCATTTGCTCCTTTGAGCATCATAACCACACCGCCAACAGCCTCTGTAGTATCAATAACCATAGCACCATATCGTGTGGAATTTCCATATTGAACACTTGCAATATCTCTAATTAAAACAGGAATACCCGATGAGTTGCTTTTTACAACAATCTTTTCAATATCTTCTAATGATTTTACCAACCCAATGCCACGGATAAAGTAAGCAGTTGGTTTTTTGTCGATATACGCACTACCTGTATTCTCGTTGTTTCTTTCAAGTGCATCAAAGATGTCGGTGAGTGTAAGGTTCATGCTTCTAAGTCTCTCGGGATTTATGGCTACTTCATATTGCTTCACGAATCCGCCATAGCTGTTAATATCCGCTACACCTGTTGTTCCTAACATCTCGCGACGAACCGTCCAATCCTGCAAGGTTCTTAAGTCCATTGGAGAATATTTAGTTTCATATCCCTTTTCTACAGCAAGGCGATATTGGTATATCTCGCCCAAGCCCGTAGAAATAGGCGCCATCTCAATTTTTGCGAGACCCGCCGGGATAATGTCCTCGGCTTCTTTTAGGCGTTCCCCGACTTGTTGCCGTGCCCAGTAGATATCTACATTGTCTTTAAACACAATAGTAGTCACCGACAAGCCCAAACGTGAGATGGAGCGAAGTTCAATCATATTGGGGATATTGGCAACAGCTACCTCAATAGGTGCTGTAATTGAGCTCTCGACTTCCTGAACCGCCAACGATGGGGCAAGCGAAATAACCTGCACCTGGTTGTTGGTTATGTCAGGGGTTGCATCAATAGGCAACTGAGTAAGCGAGTACGCCCCCCAGCCAATTAATGCAACTACAAATAAGCCTATAATAAACTTATTCTTTATTGAAAAATTAATAATACGTTCTATCATAATCTAATTATTGATTTATTTTAAATGTACTGTGAAGAAGTGTTGAATTCTGGCAATGATTCCAATTATGAGAATCAAACAGACCGAAGTAATGAAAAACCATTTTATTACTTGTTTTAGCTGGAATTTATGTTTTTTCACAAGTCATTTATTTTCTTGATTTATAAAATTGATTGAATGTTTTTAAGTTCTGGAAATAAACAATCTCTGGATTTCCTTGATTTTTTAATCCCAACAAAGCATCTGCTTTGCAAATAGTGTCACCTGAAAGCGGATCCGAGATAAATGCATCTTCCGTAAAGTGGTTGACAAAATGATCATAACAGTCTTGGTTGCAGAAGGAATATTTTTTTCCTTTGTAACTAAATTTTATACTTTCATGCTTAAGAAGTTTGTCACCATTCATACAAACAAGTTCTGCCGGAACTTGCTTGCCATATAATGCATATTGACGGTAGGTGTATTTTGTATCATGCCAGAAGGTATGAAACACTAAATAAAAAATTATAAAAACGAAAAGTGAGCTAAAACTAATGAGCAACGTCCGATTAAATTTTTTATCTTCGAAAACCTGCCTTTCCCGTAATTCTCTTTTTGTCAGTTTCTTTTTATTCATTTGAACTGAATTTAAAGTACAATAACAAAGTCCTGATATTTCTATCAGAAAAATAAAAATACTAGTAAGAAGAAATTAAACTAAAGCAGGAGGACCTCTATAGGATAGATGTGTGGAAAGATATTGTTTTAAGATGACAATATCTTTAATTGGAAAAGTAGTTAATAAAACTCTGTCGTAGAGTTTTACCAGATCAAATGCCGCGAAAACGAACAACAAAGCAGTTGATGCAGTATTCGCATTAAAAGTTATTGCATTAGCTTTTGTAAAAACAATATTGTTTAGAGCATGACAATGCTTATTGGCTTCAGAGGAAGACTCACCTCTTTTTTCTGATTGGCAAGAATTACTATTATTGTGGTCGCTGTATGAATCGAAATGATGATGGTGCGGAATTGTAGAATGAAGTAATATTACCAGACCAGCCAGTAACATTAAAATAAACTTACTATTTTTCCCCATTCTGTTCATAGAAATTTGATTACAACTGTTAGAACAACCGCAAAGATAAGTAAAAAGTTTATGCAACTGAGTTGCAAACTAATCGTTGCAGTTCGAACAAACTCCTTTCACAACCATATTTATATTTTCTACACTAAAATTAACAGGCAAGTTGATAGATGGAATAGGAATGTTACTTAAACAAAATGTATGTTGACATTTTAGACAAAAGAAGTGAACATGTAGATCTTCCGGGTGACATTGGCAGGTTTCTTTACACAGAGCGTATTTAATTGCACCTGTACCATCATCAATGCTGTGAATGAGCTTCTTTTCCTCAAATGTTTTGAGAGTGCGGTACAACGTGACTTTATCCGATTTATGAAACTTTTGTTCCAAATCAGATAAGCTAATTGCCATTTTTTGTTCAGTTAGGATGTCCAAAACCAATTCCCGCATGGCAGTTGGTTTTATATTTCTACTTGTCAGTTTGTCGTCTGTATCTTTCATGGGTTTGACTGGTTTTAGTTTAGAATCCAATAAACATAACAGCAAATTAGTTTTATATTGCGTACAAAATTAATCAAAATCTTTCAATTCTATTGATATTACATATTTAGATAATTTCAGCAACTAATAAATGTATCTTATTTCAAGACTATTAACCGACTAAAATAAAAAGCCGGTTAATAGTGGTTGTGAATATAGAATGATGGATTAAATCAATAGTTCAAACTTTATCCCGCCGACTTTTTTATGTTTATCAGATTTCCATTACCAAACTTTTCCTTCAAAATTTTCATATCATCGCTAACCTTCAAATCTAAAATCTTAGCATAGTGTTGAGTTGTTTTGAGATTTTTATGTCCGAGCATTTTAGAAACACTTTCGATCGGGACACCGTTTGAAAGTGTGACCGTGGTGGCAAAGGTATGCCGGGCAATGTGGAATGTCAGTTCTTTATTAATCTCACAAACGTCGGCAATCTCCTTCAGGTAGGAGTTCATTTTTTGATTACTAAGGATAGGCAAAAGTTTTTCTTGATTGACTACCTGTGGGTGGTCTTCGTATTTTTCCAACAATGCGGAAGCAATGGGTAACAACGGAATGTTGGACCTTGTGTCCGTTTTTGTTCGGTTGATAAAAATCCAACGTTCGCCATCTACGCCAAAGCCTATGTTTTTACGAGATAGTTTTTTTACATCTACGTAAGCCAGGCCAGTGAAACAACTGAAAAGGAATATGTCTTTGACCTGATTGAGTCTGTCTGTTGCCAATAC
>CANIXM010000228.1 GCA_947471245.1 Paludibacteraceae bacterium
AAAATCGAACGGTATTTTGTAGAAATAGTGCCATTTTATTCTTCCGGTATTTTTTCTAATTCCTTTTGCTCGTTATAATTCAAATAGTTGATCACCTTCACATGAAGTAAAGTTCTGAAATTTACAGCCAGTTTCACTTTTATGTTGTAATAGGCATCACTTTCCTTGATGTTAAAGTCTTCGATACATCCCACAGGTATTCCTGCTGGGAAAGTACTAGTAAGACCACTAGTAATCAACGTGTCTCCCAATGCAAGTTTCACATGGCGTGCTATGTCTGTAAGATTCGAGTATCGATAATCCTGACCAGACCACAGCAGTGAACCATTGTAATTGCTGTTTTTGAACTTACAGCTGACTTGTATTTTGGGGTTGAGAACCGGTATTACCACTGCAAATCGATTGGAGACTGTTTTTACAATTCCCACTACTCCCTCGTCGCTTACCACTCCCATATCGGGTTTAATGCCATCAGAAGCCCCTTTGTTGAGTGTGATGTAGTTTTGAAGTTTGTTGGTAGAGCTGTTGATTACCTTGGCAGGTATGAACTTGTACTCCATTTCAGGTGGAATGCGAAAATGGATGGAGTCGGTGTCTGAGGGCTGAAGGGTGGCCAACTCATTTTGAAGGAGTATCACCTGATTTTTCAAAGCCGTGTTTTCCTCCGAAAGATTGTCGTTGGCAGCTCGAAGTTTGAAGAATTCTACAATCGAATTATTCCATTCGTAGAGCGTAGAAACCATGCTGTTGCTTGATGACAGAAAGACACTTTTTTGATAATCCTTATTATTGAAAACCATAGATAGCGAAATTATTTCTAGCACAAGAAATAAAAACACCACGCTGTATTTTATCAAAAAATTGAGGAGGTTTTTCATGCCTTCGTCTTTTGTTTTATGCTGGTTTTGGTTTGCACCGATTAGCGTTGTGAATGCTTGAGTTTTGAGACGCCCAAAAGCCTGTTGTATAGGGCATTGCTCAGATTGCCTGCCATTATGCACCTACTGTAGTGCACCAAAAACAGGGCAAATTTGAATCGAATGTAAAGAAAATTTCGGGAATCTTTTTGCAAGGATTCCCGAAATATCAGTGTTTTAGTTTTATCTTATTAAGAATGAGAATTTATCTACATTCTTTAATGCAATACCTGTTCCACGAGCTACTGCACGTAAAGGATCATCAGCGATGTGGAATTGGATGTTCAGCTTATCGGTCAATCGTTTGTCAAGTCCACGAAGCAATGCCCCACCACCTGCAAGATAAATACCACCTTGTACAATGTCAGCATACAATTCAGGAGGCGTTTGTTCCAAAGCACTCAGGATGGCCGATTCGATTTTTGAGATTGATTTTTCTAGGCAATGTGCCACCTCTTGGTAAGACACTGGCACTTGCATAGGCAATGCAGTCATACGGTTAGGTCCATGTACGATGTAGTCTTCTGGTGCATCTTCTAGATCGGTCAAAGCAGCACCTACATTGATTTTGATAAGCTCAGCGGTACGTTCACCCACTTTGATGTTGTGCATACGACCCATGTATTCCACAATATCCAAGGTCAAATCATCACCCGCAATGCGGATAGATTTATTGGAAACAATTCCACCAAGTGAAATCACCGCAATCTCGGTAGTACCACCACCAATATCCACAATCATACACCCATTAGGAGCTTCCACATCGATACCAATACCAATCGCAGCAGCCATTGGTTCATAAATCATATAAACTTCGCGTCCACCAGCGTGCTCCGAAGAGTCACGTACAGCACGAATCTCAACCTCTGTACTTCCCGATGGGATACAAACTACCATTTTTAGTGTTGGAGAGAACAAATGATTTTTGGTAGGAATCATTTTGATCATTCCACGTATCATCAATTCAGCTGCATAGAAATCAGCAATCACACCGTCTCTTAAAGGACGAACGGTTCGAATTCCCTCATTTTCCTTTCCTTGCATCTGACGAGCACGTTCGCCAATGGCGATTAGCTTATCAGTTCTTTTGTCCAAAGCTACCACCGAAGGCTCATCAACCACAATTTTGTCATTGTGAATAATGATGGTGTTGGCAGTTCCAAGGTCAATCGCTATTTCTTGTGTAAATGAAAACAGTCCCATTTTCTTAAAGTATTAATTTGGTGAATGTTATTTATCTTAATTTCTTTAGTTTTAGTGTTTGAAATGACGGAAACCTGTTGTTACCATTGCCATTCCTTTGTCGTTGCATGTTTGAATTGACAGCTTATCATTGATAGATCCGCCTGGTTGAATCACAGCCGTTACACCTGCTTCTGAGGCTATTTCCACACAGTCAGGGAAAGGGAAAAATGCATCAGATGCCATCACAGCGCCTTTCAAGTCCATGTTAAATGAGCCTGCTTTTTCGATGGCTTGACGTAGTGCATCCACACGTGAAGTTTGACCCACACCGCTCGAGCACATTTGTTTGTTCTTTGCAAAAATGATGGCGTTTGACTTGGTGTGTTTCACTATTTTATTGGCAAAAATCAAATCTTCTACTTCTTGCGTTGTGGGAGCTTTGTCTGTCACTACTGTTAGTTCATCAGCTTTCACTGTGTGATTGTCTTTATCTTGGACCAACACACCATTGAGTAGCGAACGGAATTGTTTTGCTTTTAGTTTAGCCTCTTTCAAAATCAGAATGATACGATTTTTCTTTTGGCCTAAAATTTCTAATGCCTCCAAGTCATAATCAGGTGCTATGATTACTTCAAAAAACAATTTGTTGATTTCTTCGGCAGTCACTTTGTCAATGATGGCATTGGTAATCAACACTCCACCAAATGCAGACACAGGGTCGCCATCTAAGGCTGCTTGCCAAGCGTCTACCAACACAGGGCGTGATGCAATTCCACAGGCATTGTTGTGCTTCAATATGGCAAAGGTAAGGTCTTCAAACTCGTTGATTAGATTTACCGCAGCGTCAATGTCTAGCAGGTTGTTATACGATATTTCTTTTCCTTGCAATTGTTCAAACATCTCTTCGAACTTGCCAAAAAACACACCACCTTGATGTGGGTTTTCACCATAGCGAAGTACCTTGCCACTGTTTTCAGTTTGGCGGAAAGCGCTTTGTTCTGAGGCGTCAAAATAGTTGAAAATAGCAGAGTCATAGTGAGAAGACACCGCAAAAGCTTCTTTGGCAAACCATCTGCGCTCTTCTAGTGTGGTCTGAGAGCCATTGGCAGTAATAATTTCCAACAGCGGTTCGTATTGGTCTTGTGAAGCGATGATTACCACATCGTTGTAGTTTTTCGCGGCAGCACGGATTAATGAAATGCCTCCGATATCAATTTTTTCGATGGTAGTAGGTTCATCAGCACCTGATGCTACAGTGGCTTCAAATGGGTATAAATCTACGATTACTAAATCAATTTCTGGAATGTCGTATTGTGCTATTTGTTGTTGGTCTGACTCTAAATCGCGACGGTTGAGGATTCCTCCAAATATTTTTGGGTGAAGCGTCTTAACTCTTCCGCCTAAAATAGAAGGATAACTGGTCAAATCCTCTACAGCTTGACATGGAATATCTAGCGATTCGATAAAAGTTTGTGTGCCACCTGTAGATATAAATTCTACGCCATCGGCATGAAGTTTTTTGATGATTACATCTAGTTTGTCTTTGTGATAAACAGATACCAACGCTCTTTTAATTTGCTTTTTTCCCATGTTCTGAATTACGAATGTTTATAAAACGCAAAGCTACAAAAAAACATTTACTTACTCAACACATTTTTTTTTGTTTTCGGCAATAAAACGATTTTTTACCGTTTGTATTTCCTCTTACTCCAATGCTTCTTTTACCTTGTTGAATGCTTTTTCTAGTTTAAGCATTTCAGTGGACATAAATTGGTAAAACTGCATCCAGTGTAATCTGCGGTGAAGGTCAATTTCAGGCAAATGGGTGTAAATTCTACAAACTTCTGTACCACATTCTCTCACGTAGGCAAAGTCCCAAATCAATCCTTCTTTGAAATCTTGCTCCATGATGGCTTTGTATTTTTCAAATTGTTCGTATTTTTCAAAACGAGCTTTGGCATCTGAGTGGTTAATTTCTAGAATCACATAGGCGCCATCGCGCGTGGCATCGAGCTTTAGTTCTACACCTTTCATTTTAGTATTGTAGAGCATGAATTTGCTTTTTCGCTTCTTTAACGCCGGAACATTGCTACAATACACGCCAAATTCTTCCCAAAATTCTCGTTTCAGTTCCTTTAATTCCTCTTTGCTATACATTCTTTACGGCACAATATTCATTTCTATTTTACAATTCGATACACACTTCCAGGCAGACACTTCACCAATCCTTTGAATTCCATTTCCA
>CANIXM010000229.1 GCA_947471245.1 Paludibacteraceae bacterium
AAGTTGAATGACGATGCCAAGCAAGTGTTAGAAGAATACTACTGGAATGGCAACGTGCGTCAATTGAAAAACATTGCAGAGCAAATGTCTGTCATAGTTCAGCAGCGTGATATTTCTGCTCAGATACTTCGTTCTTACCTGCCAAAAGTAGAGATGGAACGATTTCCAGCATTGCTTTCTGGTTCATTTCATGAGAGCAAATCATTTAGTAATGAACGAGAAATTCTCTATCAAGTGCTGTTTGACATGAAGAAAGATGTGAATGACTTGAAAAAGTTGGTTCATGACTTGATGAGTGGGCAACAGGTGGACGTTTCTACGTCGGATCTGAATTTTGCATCCTCATTTATGAATCGTAACGAGGCTATGTTTACATCATCCATGATGTCGGCAGTGGAACCAAAATCAGAACCTGTGTCTCGTGATGTAAATGCGTATGGGCGAGTAGATGATGTAGAAGCGTATCAAGAGGCCGAGGAATACAAAGAAGAAGCAGAGCACTCTCCACTGACACTTGAAGACATGGAGCGACAGATGATACGTCGTACATTGGAGAAACACAGAGGAAAACGAAAAGCTGCTGCTGAAGAATTACAAATATCCGAACGAACTTTGTATAGAAAAATCAAAGAGTATGGTATCGAATAAAAGTCAATTTGCAATTTGCAATTTACAATTTACCCAAAAGATTTTACTTTGTGCGTTAGTTGTTGTGCTCGTGTCCGCATGTAGTATTTCCTACAAGTTGAATGGAGCATCCATTGATTACACAAAAATTAAATCTATTTCTATTGCAGATTTTCCAAATGCTGCAGAATTGGTATATCCACCATTGTCAGCATATTATAGCGATAAAATTAGGGATGTGTACACCACGCAGACACGTTTGAAAGTCTTGAGAAAAGGTGGTGACTTGAATTTGGAAGGAGAAATAGTGGGATATCAAATCACACCTATGGCTGTGGGTGCTAATCCGATGTCATTGGCTCCCGAATCAAAGTTGACCGTCACTGTCAATGTTCGTTTCTCAAATTACAAAAACCCAGAGGAAGATTTTGAAAAGAAATTTACCTCCTACCGCATATTTAATAAAAGCATCACAGAGGTTCAAGAGGATCTGATGAAGGAAATAACGGCAGAGATAGTGGATAATGTGTACAATGAAACGGTGGCCAAGTGGTAATCTTAGAGCAATATTTTAGCGTGATATGACACATGAGGAATTTATAGGGTTTGTAAATCATCCAGATACACTAACAGTAGAACAGCTGGTTGTCCTAAAGGAAATGGTCGAAAGGTATCCCTATTTTGTGCCTGCACGGCTGCTGTTGCTCAAACTGTATCAATCACAACAGGAAATACATTTTGAAAGTGAAGCTCGTAAGGCTTCCATGTATGTGCATGATAGGCGATGGCTTTATTATTTTTTGTATCCAGAATATAAGTTGTCTCAAACACCTATTCCGCGTGAAGTTGGCAGAAAATCGAGCGGTGATTACTTTGACTTGATGCATAGCGTGGGGTTAGAAGGTGAAGAATCAAAGCATTTGCTGAGTGACTTAGTCACAAAGCTGAAATCAGCACGAATGATGATGACTGATGATCAGGCACAAGCTTCGAATGATCAAAATTTAAAAACCACTATTCGCCAAAAGTCACTCGCACAGGGTGATGACACAGAGATGACTTCCAATAAAGAGCAAGAGGAATTTGAAAATCTGTCGCTTCAAATCAAGAAATTGATAGCCCAACATCGATATCAAGATGCAATCGATATTTTGGAAGCATATAATTTGAATAATCCGAAAAAAAGTGTTTACTTTGCAGACCAAATTCGATTTTTGAAAAAAGTAATTGCTATATCAAAATAACAACTTCATTATTATGTACACGCTTATCATTGTTTTAATTGTCATTTCGGCTATTTTGCTGACTTTCTTAGTGTTAGTTCAAAATTCTAAAGGAGGAGGCTTGGCAGCAGGTTTTTCATCTTCTAATCAAATAATGGGTGTAAGAAAAACTACAGATTTTTTAGAAAAAGCTACATGGGGACTTGTGATTGCGATGGTAGTGTTAGCCATTGGGTCAGTTTATTTCAGACCTAAAGCTGTTGCTTCATCAAATGAATCGGAATTGAAGGAGAAAGTGCAGCAAGTTCAAGATGAGCCACAACAAGCGCCTGCTGCTCCATTTACAGCTCCACAGACTGCACCAGCAGCTCCTGCAGCACCTGCAAAGAAATAATTGTATTTATAAAAATAAACAAGGCGTATCAATATGATTGTTGATACGCTTTTTTTCTTTCCCGAATTGAAGATAGAATGTTACAAATAGACGATACCATTATAAGTTTAGATGTTTTAGATGAATCTTTTGTTTGTGATTTGACAAGTTGCAAAGGGATTTGTTGTATAGAGGGAGATGCTGGAGCACCGTTGGAAGAATCAGAGGTGGAAACGCTAAACGAAATCTTGCCAATTATTTGGGATGATTTAACTCAAAAATCGAAGGATGTTATTACTCAGCAAGGTGTGTCATATATCGATGAAGATGGTGAGCCCGTAACCTCCATAGTGGATGGAAAAGAATGTGTTTTCACTTACACAGATTCTAACGGAGTTTGTAAATGTGCCATTGAAAAGGCATATCGTGAAAGTAAAATTGATTTTTACAAGCCTATTTCATGCCATTTGTATCCTATCCGATTGCAAAAGTACGAGGAATTTACTGCGGTAAATTATCATAGATGGAAGGTTTGTGACTGTGCAAGAACACTTGGTGGAAATCTGAAAGTGCCCGTCTATAAGTTTTTAAAGGAGCCACTTGTAAGAAAATTTGGTGCTCAGTGGTATGAGCAGTTAGAAATTGCCGCTGTAGAATTAAAGTAAGGAGAATAAAGATATGGTTAAAGTAGAAATAATAACAATAGGCGATGAGATTCTCATCGGACAGATTGTGGATACTAATTCGGCATGGATGGCCGAACAGCTCAATATAGCTGGCTTTGAGATAGCACAGATAACATCGGTGCATGATGATGCCGATCATATCCTGTCGTCGCTTGATATGGCATTGCAACGAGCTGATATTGTTCTTATAACAGGGGGTATAGGCCCTACGAAAGATGACATTACCAAACAAACTTTGTGCAAATATTTTGATTCCAAATTGATATTTGATCAGTCGGTGTTGGATAATATTGAGCGGATTTTCAACCATCTGTTGTATAGAATGAATGAACTGACGCGCTCTCAGGCTATGGTTCCTGACAAATGTCAAGTGATTCAAAACAAAATGGGAACAGCTCCTATCACTTGGTTTGAAAAAGATGGGAAAGTAGTGGTTTCTATGCCAGGGGTGCCGCATGAAATGAAAAATGCCATGACTCAGGATGTGATACCACGCTTAGAGGACAAATTTCAATCGGCTGTCATCGTCCATCAGAATGTGTTGGTACATGGTTATCCCGAATCTGCACTGGCGCTTAAGATTGAAGATTGGGAGAATGATTTGCCGCCACACATTAAACTGGCTTATTTACCCAATGGAAGGGTAGTAAAGTTAAGACTGACGGGTGTAGGTGATGATGTTACAGTGCTTCGAGCGGCGATTGATGAAAAACTTGAAAGCCTTAAAGTGTTGTTGGGTGATGCGATAGTGGCGCTCGATGATGTGCCTTTGGAAAAGTTGGTTTTTGACAAATTACTTGCAACCAACAAAACCCTCGCTACAGCCGAAAGCTGTACAGGTGGGAATATTGCCCATGTCTTAACTTTGCTTCCCGGCAGTTCATCGGTGTTTAATGGTAGTGTGGTGGCTTATTCCAATGATGTGAAAATGAATGTGCTAGGTGTTGATCCGCAGGTGCTTGCAACACACGGAGCCGTGAGTGCCGAAGTGGTTGAGCAAATGGCAATGAGTGTGAGGGTCTTGATGAATACGGATTTTGCCATTGCAGCATCTGGCATAGCTGGACCAGGAGGTGGTACTGACGATAAGCCAGTGGGAAGTGTCTGGATTTCAGTTAGCTCGTCAGAAACCGTGAAATCCAAACTGTTTAATTTCACCTCTACAAGAGAACAGAATATTGAACGAACTACGCAAGAAGCTTTGATTTTATTGCTGGAAATAATGTAATATAAAGTACTTGTATATAGCCAGTTAGATATGAGTTAAAATATTTAATAAATTAATAGATAAAATTGTTTGTATAATTAGAAAATAAGGTGTACTTTTGCACACTGTTTTTGAGAAAAAATAATAAATAAAAAACGATATAACAATGTCAAAGATTTGTCAGATTACCGGAAAGAAAGCAATGGTAGGAAACAATGT
>CANIXM010000230.1 GCA_947471245.1 Paludibacteraceae bacterium
GCTGTTTGGGAAAATATTCGCTACTCCACCAATGCCACCACCAAGCAAATAGAAGAAGAGTTGATTGGGAAATTTACACAGTTTCCACTCCGACTGGCATGGGCTATTACCATTCACAAAAGTCAGGGATTGACATTTGACAAGGCGGTAATTGACGCTGGTAGTGCGTTTGCAGCTGGTCAAGTGTATGTGGCGCTGAGCAGGTGTAGGTCATTGGAAGGATTGGTGCTATTGAGTAAAATTAATCCCAATAGCATCCAGAATGACAATCAAATAGTACAACACGAATCGAACAAACTGCCCATTGAAATATTAGAAAATCAACTCGATGAGTCAAAAAAATCATACAGAAGTGTAGTTTTAAGCACTTTATTTGACTTTAAATCAATGGTTGGTCATGTAAGTCGGTTTTTAAATGACATAACAGAGGTAGAAAAATCATTCAATGACGAAACACTTACCTATCTAAAAGAAATACACAGACAAATTACCAGCATTCAAGAAGTTGGTGAAAAATTTCAAAATCAATTGTCGAAAATCATCTCTACTTTTCCTGTGGATGAAGATTATCTGCAAGAAAGACTGTCTGCAGGATGTGATTTTTTTCAAGAAAAAGTATCCACACTTATAGAAACTTTAAAGCAATCGCCAGCTGTGACCGACAGCAGAACACATGCTACAGACTACAATGATGGTCTTAAACAAGCCTTTTCGGATTGTTCACAAAAGGTGGCATTGTTTCGTGGATTAAAAATTCAGTTTACGGTGGATAAATATTTTATCCTTAAAAACACTTTCATCTTACCCGAATTTTCGGTCAATTCCTATTCAAAATCTGGCACCAGCAAACTGCCAAAATCGAGACACCCTGAGTTATACAGGAAGCTAATGACGCTTAGAAATGAAATCTGTGAACCCTATAACACTCCCATTTATGTAGTGGCAGGAAGCAAAACATTGCACGAAATGTCCGAATTCTTACCTGTGTCAAAGAAAGACCTTTTAAATATAACTGGATTTGGAGCTGCAAAAGTTGAGAAGTATGGTGCTGCGTTTTTGGATGTCATCAAGTCTTATTGCTTAGAACACAATTTGCAAAGCAACATGCATGAGAAGAAAATCATTGAAAAAGTAAAGGCAGAGAAGAAGATAAAGGGTCAAAGCCAGTTGCAAAGTATGACTGATTTTAAAGCTGGGAAAAGCATTGCAGCCATTGCCAAAGAACGTGGATTGGCTGAGTCAACCATTGCCGGGCATATAGCCAAATTTGTAGAAACAGGTGAGATAAGTATTTATGAATTCATAGAAAAAGTAAAAGTAGAAAGTGCAATTATACGCATGGAAACTGCCGAAGAAACAGGTTCGGTCTATCAGTTACTTTCCCTGATCCTCAACCAAACACAAACTACACTTTTCATGGCTTGGCTGCGAGGCGGTAGAAAATAAGAAAAAAAACAATGGCAAAAAGCAACAAATAACACTTTTTGAGATATTAATTATCAATTATCAATTATCAATTAAATAAAAGGTGCCAGTAGTAAAAATAGAACTTCTAAAAGGAAAAGATAAAGCTTCGTTACTTCAAATTAGAGATGAAGTGATTAATGCTGTGGTTTATTCACTTCAGTTGCCTGACGATGATAGGAATGTTCGTATATTGGAATATGAGCCTGACTATTTCATCATGAAATCACCCTACGAAATGTTGATAGAGCTAACCATGTTTGAAGGTAGAACCAAAGTGACCAAAAAGAAAATCTATCAGACCATAGTTGAAAATCTAGCCCAAAAAGGATTGATGGACAAATCTAAGGTTTTTATCATTCTGAATGAACAACCACTCAAGAACTGGGGAGTTCGTGGTGGAGTGCCAGCTGATGAAATTACTCTTGATTTCAAAGTGGAGATTTAATCTTTACAATTCAAAGAATAAAGCGCAATTTATTACACTATAATATAATTTACAACTTACGATTAATGAAAAAATCTGTTTTATTGTTTACTATCCTAATTTTAAGTCATTTAAATGGCTATTGTCAGTCAACCATTGAAGGCGTTGTTACAGATTCTTTAAATATTCCTATTGAAAATGTTTCTATCTACTTTAAGGATTCAAAGGAAAATGCGATAACGAATTCAGAAGGCAAGTTTTCAATAAAAACTCCGATAAATACTAAAGATATATTATGCGCTAGCTGTTTAGGCTTCAAAGTTGCTAAGATTGACCTTACCTCAATAAAAACAATGCCTATTAAAATTATATTACGACAATCAACAATTCACTTAAATGAAGTTACTGTAAAAGTAAAAGATGCTAAATCTATTGTCAATGAGGCAATTCAAAGATTAAATAAGAATTATTCTGACAAGAAAATCAAAGTGAATGGTATTTTTAAACATTTAGTGAAAGAAGATGGACAAAATAAATTTCTATTTGATTGTAATTCCAATTTGTATGTCAATAACTATAGAAAAAAAATTGTATTACCAAAAGTCGGTTTATATCCATTAACCGAAGGAGAAGTAGTTGACTATGAACTTTTTAAAAGCGATAAAAAATACTCCCATTATACTAACCCTGTATTATTAATGGAGAAGTTTTATATTAAAAACCATCCATTTATTTTCAACTTCAAAGATTATAATTTTTGGTATGACTATCAACTTGAATATGAGGGAGATAATGTGCTAAAAATAAGTTTTTCTCCAAGTAAATTGGATGACAAAAAAAATCAATTTCATGGTTATTTGTACATAGATGAAAAAACTTATGGATTTTTGTATTTCGAATACAGCTTATTACCTAATAAGCAAGAATACATTAAATTTTCCAAAACTGGTGGATGGAAAAATTTAGAATCCACTACCAAAGTAATGTATTCGAAAACTGATGACACATTCAATTTAAAGTATATAATTACAAGTTTAACTGCAAAAGTATATAACAACATTGATACTACTACCTATGTGAAGGTGTTCAATTTCTTATCCAAAAATATCGAATCTGCTCGAAAGAATGTCAATAAGAAAATAATGAAAATTAGCGTTGAACAAGCTTTGGATAAAATAATTAGAGAAAGTGATGGTAAAACTTTTGATAAATCAAAGAATTACATGGACAATTTCATCCTTCAAACTGCTGAAGAAAAACGATTAAAAAAGCTAAGTATGGAACTACAGGAACAGGACAAATAAAACATGTCTGTGAACCTAATTCCTATAGTTGATTTTAAAACTCCCAAGGAGGCAAATTACCAGAATTTATAACAAATACACTTTCAATACTCTAATAGTTTTAATTTTAAATAATGATGAACAAACGCTGTAGATTTTTTATTCCCTTATTTGTTTGTATTTCTATGGGACTTTCGGCTCAAATAAGTGAAGTGGGTATTGACCCAACCGAGATACCTGATAGTATTTATCCAAAACCCAGTTTAGTTATTACTAACCAATACGAAAGAGTGAAGGCATACTATTTCCAAAAAATTAATTCATATAAATTGGCACCATTGGAGAAAGGCGATATCGTGTTTTTGGGGAATAGTATTACCGAAGGTGGTGGAAATTGGGCTAAACGCTTTAACAACCCAAAAATTAAAAACCGTGGTATCTCTGGTGATGTGACGGATGGAGTGTTGGCACGACTAGAGGAGATTTACTTTTATCAGCCAGCTGCTGTATTTCTGCTTATCGGCATCAATGATTTATTTAATCCAGATATCTCGGCAGAATATGTAGGAAACAATGTCGTAAAAATAGCCAATTTAATTAGTGCCAAATGTCCTAACACAAAGATCTTTGTACAAACCATACTGCCGACATTGCATCCCGAAATGGTGCCCAAAATCCAACAAGCAAATGAGATAATTAAAGCAAACCTAGACAAAAAAGTGGCCAAGCTACTAAATCTGCATAAGATTTATGCCGACGAAGACGATTTACTGATTAAAGAATACACATCCGATGGACTACATCTGAATGAGGAAGGATATAAATTATGGGTAGAAGCGTTAGATAAATACGTAAAGTCAATTCAAAATCATTGACCAATAGAGTTGGTTAAAAGGTGTATCCCACATATTTCTTCATACGCTATCCTTGTCTTTTGGTGGGTTGAATTAAAATTATCAAAATGATTTTTTTAGTATTATCAAAATGGCAATTTTAAATTAATATGCACTTTATCAAATACTTACAACTATAGAGTTGACGTTTATTATTTTCATATTTAAAATTTTGATGCACCACATTTTTTATTTTTTTAACTCTAAAGGGGCATTATCTCAATTATCATAAAATTGTGGCTAAATGTTTAGTGGAATAAGAAAA
>CANIXM010000231.1 GCA_947471245.1 Paludibacteraceae bacterium
CCGTTCTTTGGGTGTCAAATTGGGATACAATTGACGTAATTCCTCAGCATGTACAAAAGTTATTTGCGCAGGTAAACAAGGCTTAATTTCGGGAAAACTTTCTGAAACAGAGTATTCTACTCTCAATAATGCTGCATAAATTTTCCTTACGGTATTCTTCAAAAACTCAATGGTACGGTCTTGCGGATTGATTACTTGCTCCCAGTCCCATTGATCTACATAAAGCGAATGTAAGTTTCCCAATTCCTCGTCAGCACGTATTGCATTCATATCAGTATAAATGCCACGTCCGGCTTCTACTCCATAAGCTGCAAGTGTTAGTCGTTTCCATTTGGCAAGTGATTGAACTACTTCTGCTTTCACATCGCCCATATCTTTGATGGGAAATGTCACGGCACGTTCTATACCATTCAAATCGTCATTGATTCCAGTTCCTTTCAGCACAAATAGTGGGGCTGTAACACGACGAAGACAAAGCTCGGTTGATAAATTGGATTGAAAAAAGTCTTTGATTCTAGCAATTCCAAGTTCGGTTTGCTGTAAGCTCAAGACAGGCTTATAATTCTGAAGTTTAAAAAGGTAACTCATTAGAAAATGTTTAGGGTGAAACTATAGTTTTATTGTTTTTTTAGAAGCTCGGCAGTGACGAAGCACTTCTGCGAATTGCAAATATACAAAACATCCACAACAAAGGCGCCTTACTTATTGTTAAGAAAGACGCCTTATAACTTTGCTGTCAATAATTATTATTTCTTTCGTTCATACACCGAAAATGTGTATGGGTAAGGGTTTTTTTCATCTGGAGCATGCTCCACTTTGCTCACTTCATCCCAATGGCTAAAATCTACTTCTGGAAAAAATGTATCGGCAACAAATTCGCCATGCACCCAAGTGATATACATCGAATCTACTTTATCAATGCATTGCTTATAAACAGTAGCACCTCCAATAATAAAAACATGTTCTTCCTTTTCACAAAGATAAACCGCATCTTCTAGCGAATCTGCTTCATAATATCCTTCATTCACACCCTCTGACATGATGGATGTTAGAACAATGTTCTTTCTATTCGGCAGTGGACCATTTGGCAAGCTGTAAAATGTACGTTTTCCCATTACCACGGCGTGTCCAGTGGTGAGATCTTTGAAGTGTTTTAAATCTGCTGGTAAACGCCAAGGAAGGGAATCGCCTTTACCGATAGCATAATTTTCGGCAACTGCAGCAACAATTGAAACTTTTGACATAGTAAAATCATTTAAATTACAAACGTCGTAGACAAGTTTTGCTTGGACGGGGAGGCAAAGTTAATCAATAAATCGGATAATCAATTTATTGAAATCTTTAAAAAATCTGAAAATTTGGAGTGCTAAGTCATTTTATACCAAATATGGTTCTACACCGCAACATCTCCTTTAATATGCGGATGGGGATCATAACCTTCTAATTGAAAATCAGAATATTGAAATGAGAAAATATCCTTTATATCTGGGTTGATTTTCATCACTGGCAATGCCCTTGTAGCACGTGTAAGTTGTAACTTTACCTGTTCGATATGATTGGAATAAATATGAGCATCTCCCAATGTATGCACAAAATCACCCGCCTTAAGACCCGTAACCTGAGCCATCATTTGAAGTAATAACGCATAAGAAGCAATATTGAATGGGACACCAAGAAAAATATCAGCACTGCGTTGATACAACTGCAAGCTCAAGCGTCCATCTGCCACATAAAATTGAAAAAAGGCATGACAAGGAGGTAAATTCATATTTGGAATATCAGCCACATTCCATGCACTAACTATAATTCTTCTAGAGTCTGGATTCGTTTTAATTGTGTTAACAACCTCAGCTATCTGATCGATATGCCCACCGTTGTAATCTGGCCATGAGCGCCATTGATAGCCGTAGATATGTCCCAAATCGCCATTTTCATCAGCCCATTCATTCCATATACGCACACCATTGTCATTCAAATACTTATTATTAGTATCACCATTTAGAAACCACAACAACTCATAGATGATGGATTTAAGATGTAATTTTTTGGTGGTCAAGCAGGGGAAACCATCCTCAAGATTGAATCTCATTTGATGCCCAAACACACTGATAGTACCGGTACCTGTTCTATCTTCTTTGTGAACACCCTCTGCCAGCACACGCTCTAAAAGTTGTAAGTATTGTTTCATCTGTTGAAAATTTAGCCTCCCCAAGCCCCTCCAAAGGAGGGGATGTAGAGTTAGTATTGTTTAATTACACCCTTATATATTTTTTGACTTTAGTCAATAGTCTTTCGTCTTTTGACTTTCGTCTTTCGTCTTTTGTCTTTCGTCTTTCGTCTTTCGTCTTTCGTCTTTTGACTTTTGACTTTAGTCTTTCGACTTTTGACTTTTGACTTTCGTCAATAAAGCTTATACGTTGTTTTCACCACACGAAATTCGGTACGTCTATTTATTTGATTAGCTTGTGCCTGTTGGTCTGGCTTCAATTTGATGATGGTGGCTTCGTCCAAAATTTGACCATCCTTGAGGAACTTTAATTTGGAGGCCGTTTGGTTGTCCACCACCATTGGTTTTTCTTCCCCATTCCCCACAGATGTCAATCTATCTGAGGCGATACCAGCTGACTTAAGATAATCAACTACTGATTTGGCTCTTCGTTCCGAAAGCACTTTATTGGCTTCATTATTTCCCACAAAGTCTGTATTGGCACTTACTTCGATGGTGACATTTGGATTGTCATTGAGCAGTCTGACCAAGGCCTGAAGTCCTTCTGTTGAACTTGGCGTCAAGTCCCACTTCCCTGACTCATAAAAGATATTATCCATTTTAACCGGCTTAGAAATACTTGCCAAAGTAAAATCAATCTTATATGTTTTGCTTCCTTGCACTCCTTGACTAGACAATTTGTTTTTTTGATTCAAATACCCACGAGCAGACCCAAGTAAGACACATTCCATGTTTTTTTCGATTTTGATTCTGTACGTACCGTCCTTCTTGGATTGAACACGAGCATTGAATCCTGTGTTGCTTACTAACCTAACCTTAGCATCAGGTATTGGATTGCCCTTTTCGTCAGTCACCTTACCCTCCAAAACATAACTAATCTCAGGCATTTCAAAATACCAGATAGCATCATAAGGCTTCATTTCGTTTCTATTGGTAGAAAAATATCCCTTTTCATCATTTTTAGAAAAGGTTATTCCAAAATCATCAAAAGTAGAATTGATAGGAGATCCCATATTTTCAACTGACCATCCTTCTAATTTCAAAGGCGTTGCTTTAAAGATATCCAAGCCTCCAAATCCCAAATGTCCATTGGATGCAAAATACAAAGTGCCATCGGGTCTTACTGTTGGGAACATTTCGTCACCGTCGGTGTTGATGGTTGGACCCAAATTTTCAATAAACTTGCATTCACCACCTTCTAAGGTGCCTTTCCAAATGTCTTTTCCTCCAAATCCTTTTTTGTAATCAGACACGAAATACAGTGTGTTGCCATCTGGTGACAGTGCGGGATGAGCCACTGAGATGGTCGTATCTTTAAATACTTTGATGCGCAAAGGTGCACTCCAAGTTCCACCTGCGCGTTTTGAAACACAAATTTCAGTCCCCCTATCGCCCACAGCATTGTTAGACGATCGAGTAAAATAGAGTGTTTTTCCGTCTTCGGTTACACAGCCCACCCCTTCATCGTTTAGACTTGTAATGTCACCCTCTAATACTTCGGGAATTTCCCATTTTCCGAATGCATTCTTTCTACTCATGAACATATTGTTGGGTGGAAAGCCAGTGATGGGACTTTTTTTCTTGGTCAATTTCTTGTTCAACTGGCGTGTGGAAGTAAAAACAAGCAAGTCGGTGTTGGAACCCATGAACAAGGGGCTGAAATTGGAAGTACGTGACTGGTTGAATTCTACGGATTTATTAACTTGATATTTCGATGGATTTTTCTTCCAATAGAGTTGAAATTCCGCCAATTTCATACCATTTTTAGCAACTTTTGAAGCCGTATCACAAATTAAATATTTGCCATAAAAATCAACTGCTTCTTTATACTTACCATTTCGGTGAAAGACTTGAGCATAATGAAGTAGTAACGAACTATCTACATCGGCATATCCATATTGAAATGCGTTGGTATAAGCACGTTCGGCACGACTTTGATTGGTAAACCGATAACAATCACCTAGATTATTAAAAATTCGGGCTCTTAAGGGTTTGTTTTTGTATGGAATGGCAGGATAGATGGATCGATACAATTCGGCTGCTGCATCATACTCCCCGATGGAAAAGCGCTTGTCAGCCTTCTTGATACGCCTAGATA
>CANIXM010000232.1 GCA_947471245.1 Paludibacteraceae bacterium
AAACGGTAAAAACCCAAAACAGAGAGGTGCAAAATGGCACCTATCAAGCATTTTTTTAACAAAATAAATAACCATTTATGTCTGCCACTGTACAAGACATAGCAATTACAAAAAAAAATGAAAACAAAAATAATATTCTTATCTCTGGCATTTATAGTAACTTTGGCTTCGTGCAATAAGAATGAAGAAACAAGTAAAAATACTAATAATGAAAAGTTGATTAATGACATTAATGTTTCCAAACTCAATAGCGAAGCAAAAAGGTATTATGGTAACATGGCAAAATTTATTAGTCTTACTACTCCTGACCTTAAGAGTGAACAGTTAAGTAAAATTAAATCTGCAGCTAATGATGATTCTGACAGCTCGTTGAACCCAATTGTTGAGGAATTTGTCAATTTGGACATCGTAGATGATTCGGGTTCTAAAATTTCATTTTTTGATTTATCAGAGAGCGAGAAAGAATTATTTTTAAATCAATGGGCAACAGCGGGAGCTGACGCTATGACTCCAAAGCTGAACAATCAAGAAATTGGAAAAGAATTGGAGGAATATGTTCAAATACAAAACGATGCATTTGATGAAGTAATGGAAGAACTTGGTAATACAGGCAAAACAAACATTAAAAGTTCGGTGTCAAAATTATCTCAAAACGAACTCTATGACAAGATAAGTTCTAGAGTTATTGAGCGAATAAAACAAAAGAGCGCAGTATATGCTAAGGAACTTTTACTAAGAAATCCTGAATTGTCTAAGGTGATGAAAAGTTCTACAAGCGAGAATAAATATCCAGACTATGTTGATCCAAACAAAGTGCTGGAACAATTGCGAACACATGCCAACAGAGTTGATGTGTTGATAAATCTTCCTAGTACAGTTTGGCTTTCTGCCTACCTGTACTACTATGAACCATTAGCTATCACAAAGTATGTTGGCATAGGCACATATCCTCCAGGACATGTGAGTATTGTGAAACAAACAAAGACAAATTTACCGACATCAATCTACGATGATGGTGTTACAATTAGCTCGCAGAATAGTAGAGGAGTTATTGATGAAAATGTTAATTTGCATTGGAATTGCAAAGCCCATTTGTGTTATGTTAGGAAAAGAGAATGGCGTTGGAGAGGTTTTAGAAGTGGTTTTGTAGATGTTTACCCTAATGCCGATAAAGTAATTGCTTATGCCGAAAGTCAACGTGATGCAAAAAAGCCATATTGTTCGGGTTGGGATTTTATTACGGCTAAATTTAGAGACAATTGTTTCATCTGTACAACGATAACATGGCGTTCGTTTGACTTGGAAGGGTTTAACACACATCGTTTGTTGGCTCGATGGATGCCCACTATTGCACCAGCCGATATGCTTTTGTCTGACAATGTTGTAGAAAAACACTTTATAAAATAGGCATGAAATACGTAATAATGTTTTTTAGTATAATATTCCTTTTTGCATGCGAAGCTGAAGAGCACTTCCCCGATGTAAATACATACAGGGATGCAGACTTATTTGGAACATGGCGATTAATAGATAGTTCTCCTAATGATAGCTCTTTGTATGTATTTACAAATAAAGGGTATGTTGGCAGTACAAGCTATTTGAAAAATGCCCAGCCTAAAGGTTTCACAAATTTGGATTGCTTATGGCACAATACTGAAAGTATAGGTAAAGATGGCTGGGGAAAAATATTCGAAACAGACATATACACATCTTGGACTAAAACAAGGTTCGTTGGTGAGAACTATTACAGACTGTCTGAATCAAAAGACACTTTATATCTAGCTTATATTAATCTGAAAACTAAACAAGCAGATAAAGGTAAGTCTTCAATCTTTGTAAAAAATAGTTATCAGCTAATTTTTGATGGACCAAAATATGTAGGAATAGACTCAATAGAATAAAAAATCTACCCTTAACATCGTACTGAGTTGCTTGGCTACTCAATACGATGGAGGGGTTTCTTTTGTCTGACAATGTTGTAGAAAAATACGTTATAAAATAGGCATGAAATACGTAATAATGTTTTTTAGTATTATATTCCTTTTTGCATGCGAAGCTGAGGAGCACTTTCCAGATGTAAATGCATCCAGGGATGCAGACTTATTTGGAACATGGCGGTCAATAGATAGTTCACCTAATGACAGTTCTTTGTATGTGTTTACAAATAAGGGGTATCATGGTTCTACTACTTATATCAACAATGCACAGCTAAAAGGGTTCACAAATCTAAGCCAAATCTGGCACAATATTGAAGGTATTGCAGAAGATGGATGGGGGAAAATTTATGTTGCAGATGCATCAAGTTCTTGGACAATGCGAAGGAATATAAATGAGAAATATTATCGAATGTCTGAATCAAAAGACACTTTATATCTAGCTTATATTAATCTGAAAACTAAACAAGCAGATAAAGGTAAGCCTTCAATCTTTGTAAAAAATAGTTATCAGCTATTTTTTGATGGCTCAAGATATATTGGAATAGTATTGGAATAGAAATGGTATTATTCGAATCAATAGTGTAATTAAACCTTTTATAATGAATAAACTAGGGTATGACTGCGGTTTGATCAGACCCTAGTTCATTAAAAAATATTTGCAAAATTAAAGGCTGTCTGGAAATAGTTTTTTTCTGACAGCCTCTTTTGCACCTTCCCTATTTTACCATCGGTAAGCGAGTCGGTGAGGTTTTAGAGGAGGTGCTATAACGAACAAAGGCTAACAGGGGCAGATGAATTTCGATTCATCAAACCGTATTTTTGTTTATGGTGGAATTGTATCTGAGTGAGTTAGACAACCAAACGACAATAAGTCCAGCCTATTACAAAACTGTCAATTTAAGAAATCTGTATTAAATTATCATTTATATCCATCAGACAACACATTTTTGAAACAATTACCTACACAGTGTTTTAGACATTTTCCTTCTCTAATTATTGAAAACATACACCTTCTCATTAATAAAACATCTACTGCAAACTACTGAAAATTCGGAATTAATCCATTAAATTTGCACAATAAACTAATGAGATAATGTATGGTGTAAAGCAGATTTATGGCACTGTCTAGTCGCTGAATCTCACGCTGTATTACCGTTTGTATTGGTACGACAACTTTAATAAAAACTGACTCGGAAGCACATGAACGGAAGAATACTTTGTATAATCATATTTCTATCACCCATCTATCTAAAGGCTCAGTGGGCCGATTCCTTAAAATTCAACGACATACGGTTGGGGATAGGACATATAGAATATATGAATTCAACGAATCTTAGTTCTGGGCTTCCGGGTATAGTATCTCGATTGGAATATCGAACTGGACATCTTTTAAAATCGAATCCAAACTTTATGCTTGAATTTGGCTCAAGAGCTGACTATGGCTATCTACTGAAAAACGATATTAGTACTGATTTGAATTCACCCTTTCATCATGGAGAAATAAAAATTGATTTCATTTGCCATAGACAAATACCCACCTCTATCAGTCACCTATTTTTGGATGGAGGTATAGGCATCTCATTCAATGGGTTGATTGGGGATAATTCTCTAACAATGAGAATTGGCAGCGTCTTTGATCCATACGGTAACTGGTACTTCTCTCCGGACTTACACTTCAATGTAACTTATAAAACTAAGAGATTAAACATTCGTTTGAGCTTAAATGCACCCTTAGTAGCTGCTGGGTTTTTTCAAGAATATCAAAGCGCACCAGCAGTAGCCAATGACAAATTCTCTAATCACCCACTCAATTACTTTTTAAGTCCAAACTCTGTCGCATTAATAAACAACTACTTTCGCATAGAGATGAATAGTTCTATCACCTATCTAGTTTACACCACTAAAAAAGCAAACTACTATCTAAAAGCAAACTACACCTACGAAAGTCTTAATGCTTCTATCAACCACAATATCGAAAAAAAACAAAAAGAACTGCTATCATTAGGTCTCTTAATCACGAAAAAGTAACGATATGTCCACAATTTTCAAATCGCTATTACTACTGCTTACACTTACTTGCATTACATCTTGTAGGGACGATATTGTGAAACCTAACTCAAGGGAAGAGGTATTTCAGTCGTTTTGGGATATTATGAATAGAAGGTACATTTATTTTGAGGAAAAGAAAATCAATTGGGACTCTATCTACACGGTATATTATCCACAAGCCAAGGCAACCAAATCAGATGACGAACTATTGAAAATCATCAATGAGATAATCGTCCAATTCAAGGATCGTCATTTATGTTTATTGAAAAACACTAAAAAAGGCTATAGTTACTTTCTCCCTACAGACTCTA
>CANIXM010000233.1 GCA_947471245.1 Paludibacteraceae bacterium
GAAATGGCGTCAGCCTATATTTACTTCAATAGTTGTAGCCAGATACATTTTTCAAACAAATTCCAATCTTTCTAAACAAACAATTCAACAAAGGCGTTTTGATGATGCATCATTAGACGCCTTTGTTGTGTCACTTTACACGCCATCATGCATCACCTTATCAAAGACATTGCCCTATCAGTAGGATTTGACGCCTGTGGCATAGCCAAAGCAGAAGCCGTAGGTGATGATGAAGAATACTTGAAAGAATGGCTTGACAAAGGTTATCATGGAAGCATGAGTTACTTAGAAAGAAATTTCGAGAAACGATGCAACCCCACTGTTTTAGTACCCGAATGCAAGTCAGTAGTGGTGGTATTGTTGAATTATTACCCCAGCAAACTTCAAAACCCACAAGCTCCTCAGCTAGCCAAATATGCTTACTCTGAAATTGATTATCACACAGTAATCAAAACAAAGCTATCGCAATTGGAAACAGAGCTAAAAAAGCACTATGGGGAAGGAATAATCAACGCTTCATTTCAGCATAGTTTTGTGGATTCGGCACCAGTACTAGAAAGACACTGGGCACAGCAAGCAGGGTTAGGCTGGATAGGCAAAAACAAGCAACTAATACATCCATCGCTCGGCTCTTATGTGTTTATTGGGAGTTTGATGATTAATCTAGCATTGGATGAATACGACAGTCCCATGCCTCCACGCTGTGGCAAGTGCACCAAATGCTTAGATGCTTGCCCCACGAGAGCATTGCAACCTGATGGTATGGATGCACGCAGATGTATATCCTATCTGACCATCGAAAACAAAGGTGAGATACCTGCTGAATTCAAGTCAATGATAGCCAATAAAATAATAGGTTGCGACATCTGTGGCGATGTATGCCCTTGGAACAAAAAATGGGCAAAACCTCATCAACATAGCGAACTGGCTACGAATAAGGAGGTTTTGCAATGGGACAAATCCAAGTGGAGTGAGTTGTCGGCTCTGGATTATAAAATCTACTTCGGCAAGTCGAGCGTAGGCAGAGCTGGCTATAATAAACTAAAACAAAACTTGGAGCAACTAGAAATGGGCACTACAACCTTCTAATTTTTGCCCCCATAGCATTCAATCGGCCATCAATATCTTCATAACCACGGTCTATCTGATCAATATTGTGTATCGTGCTAGTACCTTCGGCACACATGGCTGCAATGAGCAATGCAATACCAGCACGAATATCAGGCGAACTCATGGTAGATGCCCGCAAATGAAGGTTTTCGCCCTGACCAATTACAGTGGCACGGTGTGGATCACAAAGAATAATCTGCGCACCCATGTCTATCAATTTATCAACGAAGAAAAGTCGGCTTTCGAACATTTTTTGGTGTATCAGCACGCTCCCATTCGCCTTTGCAGCCACTACAAGAAACACACTCAGCAAATCGGGGGTCAACCCAGGCCAAGGTGCATCGGCAATGGTCATGATGGATCCATCAATAAATGATTCGATGCGGTAATTGTTTTGCTTGGGGATGAAAATATCGTCACCTTTGAGTTCGAGTTTAATACCCAATCGACGAAAACTGTCGGGAATAATACCAAGTTCGGCATAGGCTACATCTTTGATGGTAATCTCAGATCCTGTCATAGCTGCCATCCCAATAAAACTACCCACCTCTATCATATCAGGCAATATACGGTGCTCACAGCCACCAAGCACTTCTACACCTTCAATGTGTAACAAATTGGAACCAACCCCAGTGATGTTTGCACCCATGGCATTGAGCATACGGCAAAGTTGTTGCAAATAGGGCTCACATGCGGCATTATAAATGGTCGTTTTGCCTTTGGCAAGAACCGCAGCCATCAATATATTTGCCGTGCCAGTCACCGAGGCTTCATCGAGGAGCAAGTAGCATCCTGTCAGTCTTTGGGCTTTGACCACATATCGCTTTTCGTCTGGGTCATACGAAAAATCGGCCCCTAATTTTTGAATGCCCACAAAGTGAGTATCCAAGCGTCGACGTCCGATTTTATCGCCACCAGGTTTGGGTATCATGGCCTGACCAAAACGAGCCACCAAAGGACCTACAATCATGACAGAACCACGCAGCGAGGAACTTTTCTTGTAAAAATCAGCCGTTTGGAAATAATCCAAATTGATGTTATCAGCTTGAAACGAGTAGGTGTTAGAGTCCAATTGATGCACCGCCACGCCCATGTCGGCCAACAGACCAATCAAGTTATTTACATCAAGGATATTTGGGACATTGCTAATGGTTATTTTTTCGGAGGTGAGTAGCACAGCACAAATTACTTGTAGTGCTTCATTTTTTGCGCCCTGTGGTGTGATTGACCCTGAAAGTTTGTATCCACCTTCTATTTGAAATGATGCCATGATGTCAAGAATTATTTCTTCCTTTGATTATTACTAGGTCTATTCTTTCTACTATGAAGGACATCTCTACTTTCTACCAATTTTAGGAAGTCAGCAGGCACATCCAGTTTACCTTTTGAAAGCTCTCTCAGGTCGTCAAAAATCTTTTTATCGTCCACCACTTCTTTATTCCAAGTGAGAAAGCACTTCTTCATTTGATTGGCTATCAGCCGTATCAACTCATTTTTTTCATCGCCTTCTGGATAATTGCTTACTTTTTCAATCATCTCTTCTAGTGTACGACCATAATGTTGGTAACGAATTCTGGAATTTTTATACGGTATCGAATCAGGACGCGTATGTAAGTTTTCGGGTTTCACGATTTCATAAGGATAATCAATATCCAATTTGAAATCGGACATAATGGCCACATGATCCCAAAGTTTGTGCTTAAAGTCATTCACATCACGTAGGTATGGGAATAGGTTTCCCATAATATTGATGATGGTCTTTATACATTTGGTTCGCTCTTCTTTATCTTCTATGGTTAGTGCATGCGACACCATTTGTTGGATATTTCGGCCATATTCTGGCATTATTAGTTTCCCTTCTAGGGTTGGGTATTCCATAAAAATTGAGTTAGTATTGTTTTTAAGTTGATTACAACACATTTATTTATAAAAGCGAAAAACTTTCATTGGCACAATGCATTGTGATAATTGAATTTTCTTTTTGATGATTTCAAGGACATACAAAAGTAAACTATTTTACTAAGCTTTCAAAATCAACAAGTTCTACATTTCTGTTGATTCTTCAGTTCCCACTGATGGCATACCGTCTATCTCTTCCTCAGATGAGTTGGACACAGTATCGCCAGCTGTAGAATCGGGCGGGAAGTAAGAATGACAGCCATAACTTCTGGTGATTTCCTCTTTCGGCTTTGTGGGAAATTTGGCTTTATATTTAGCGAAAGTTTCGTCGGCAAGTACCTTTTCCATAAACATCCCAAATATTGGCAATGCATTTTTACTACCTTCCCCAAGCTGTCCGGTACGAAAGTGGACACTTCGGTGTTCGCCACCCACCCAGGCACCTCCGATGAGCTTGGGTGATACTCCCACAAACCACGCGTCCGAGTGATTGGACGAAGTACCAGTTTTTCCTCCAAAATCGGTATTATGTCTGAATATATTGAATGCCCATAGTGCCTGAGTTGTAGCGCCAGGCTCGGTCATTCCACCTTTTAGTAATTCGGTCATTAACCATGCTGCTTCGTAAGGTATTACCCTTTTTTGTTCGGTATTGGGCTGGTAAATAACTTTTCCATCTCGGTCTTCTATGCGGGTAATCAACACTGGATCTTTGTAAACCCCTTCATTCACTACAGTCCCAAACGAGTTGACTAACTCCAAAAGCGACACATCAGATGAGCCAAGACACAACGATGGTTTTTCTTCCAATGGAGTGCGTATTCCGAGCAAATGAGCGTATTTCACAATTTCGGGAATGCCTACCTTTTGAGCTAACTGTACGGCTATGGTATTGATAGATCTTCCAAAACCCAGTTTTAAGGTAATGGGGATTCTCATAAAAGTGCCATTAGCATTGTGTGGACTCCATGATTTAGGTTTCCCATTTTCAACATAATCCCATGTCACGGGTTGGTCGGTCACCATGTCGCAGGGTGACATGCCATTCATAATAGCAGCCGTATAAACGAACAGTTTAAAGGTAGATCCTGGTTGGCGTTTGGCTTGTGCCACTTTGTCATATTGAAAAAATTTGAAGTCAATGTCGCCCACCCATGCTTTCACGTGACCCGTGTTGGGCTCCATGGCTACAAAGCTGCTGTGCATAAACCGATTCATGTATCGGATGGAATCCATCACACTGAGCATCATGGTCTTTTCGCCTTGCTCGTAGTC
>CANIXM010000234.1 GCA_947471245.1 Paludibacteraceae bacterium
ATTTCAGGGAAACAAGTGGCATCATTTAACCAGTCGTCGAACACAAAAGACTACTTAAGTACTGACTTGAATATGTCAAGCGGTGTTTACATTTTCAAAGCCCAAGTGGATGGTAAAGTATCGACTCAAAAAGTGGTGGTAAAATAACCTCAAAAGTTTTATTTATCTAATTGATGCACGTCATTCAAGTGAATTTGAATGACGTGCATTCTTTTTATTTATTAGTGTGATTTATAGATTATTTGCATAATAGGGGACTTGCCGACTAGCAGTTTTTTTGTATTTTTGTATTCCTTTAAAAATTATCAAACGATGAAGCGAATATTTGGTTTAGCTTGCTTTCTAGTTCTTATCACTAATGTCTATTCTGTGAAAGAATACCGCCTGTTTCCTAAAGATCAGTTAATCACCACAGGGGTGTATTACTACCCTGAACATTGGAATCAAAACCAATGGGAACGTGACCTGAAAAAGATGTCAGAAATGGGGTTTGAGTACACTCATTTCGCCGAATTTGCATGGGCTCAACTGGAACCAGCTCCTGGTAAATATGATTTTGGATGGTTAGACAAAGCGGTAGAACTAGCAGGGAAATATCATCTAAAAGTCATCATGTGTACCTCCACTGCTACCCCACCGGTGTGGTTGGTAAGGCAGCATCCTGATGTGCTGATGAAGGATGAGAATGGTGTGAGCGTGG
Source organism: Paludibacteraceae bacterium (assembly GCA_947471245.1). Taxonomy (GTDB): domain Bacteria; phylum Bacteroidota; class Bacteroidia; order Bacteroidales; family Paludibacteraceae; genus Paludibacter. Next base: position 701 of record CANIXM010000234.1, read on the forward strand.
ATCACGGTTCACGTCAACATGCTTCGTTTTCCAATAATTTTTACAGAGAGTATTCTCAAAAAATGATTGCTGAGTTGGCAAAGCATTATGCTGGCAACCCACACATCATGGGCTGGCAGCTAGACAATGAGCCAAAAGTTTACTACGACTATGGCACAGATGCACAACAACGATTCAGAGATTGGTTGAAAAACAAATACAAATCGATTGATACACTCAACAGCACATGGGGAACCGCATTTTGGAGCGAATGGTACTCGGACTTTTCTCAAATCAACATTCCCCGTCATTCTCAATGGGGAATGAACTTGAACCAACGGTTAGATCATTCAAGATTTGTGGCGTCGGAGACCAGTTCTTTTCTTGACGAACAAGCAAAAACCATACGTGCAATAGTCCCTCCAAATCAGTGGATAACTACAAATTATGCTCCTGGCTACAAGGATGGCACCATTGGGGCAAGTAAGGAACTAGATTTCATCACTTACACACGCTACATGGTGCATGGTGACAATGACGGAATAGGGGAAAAAGGATATCGATTAGGCGATTTTGCTACGCTTGGCATGGCCAATGACTTTATTCGTCCATTGTCTGGTGCTTACGGTGTGATGGAGCTACAACCGGGGCAGGTAAACTGGGGCGACTACAACCCACAGCCAGCACCAGGGGCAGTCAAAATGTGGCTATGGCATCAATTTGCTGGTGGCAGTCAATTGGTATGCACCTATCGTTACAGAGCACCGCTGTACGGCTACGAACAGTATCATTATGGCATTGTAAGCTATGATGGTGTGACTCCCACGCCAGGTGGTTTGGATTTTCAAGATTTCATCAAGGACATCAACGTGTTGAGAAACAATATTGACCCTAAAAGAACGGTTCCCGAAGAATATACAAATAGACGAACAGCCATACTATTCAACAATGACAATATTTGGGGAATGGAGCAAAACAAGCAAACGAAGCAGTGGAATTCGATGGAACATATCACCAAATACTATCGACCACTGAAACAATTTGGAGCACCAGTTGACTTTATCCGCGATGATTTCAATTTCAAGCAATACCCCGTGCTTATTGCGCCAGCCTACCAACAAATAGACACAGCTCTAATCCAAAAAATGACTGATTATGTAATCAACGGTGGCAATCTGGTGCTGTCATGCAGAACAGGACATAAGGACAGAGAAGCACACCTTTGGGAAGCGAGATATGCCGAACCAATTTATGACCTTATCGGATCAGAGATAGATTTTTACGATATGCTTGTACCCGGAAATTTGAATTACATCTCAATGGGAATGAAAAACTACGAATGGACATCGTGGGCAGAAATACTGTCACCAAAACTCAACACCGAAGTGTGGGCTATTTTCAAAGACGACTTCTATGAAGGAAAACCAGCTGTGACATTCAGACGTCTAGGCAAAGGAACGGTAACCTACGTGGGAGTAGATACACGTGACGGCGAATTGGAGGCTCAGGTGCTAAGAAAGCTTTATAATACAGTATCAATTCCTGTTGCCGACTACCCCAAAGGTGTTGTAGTTGAATACAGAGATGGATTTGGAGTGGCAGTAAACTATGGTGAAGCAGCTTACGACCTCACTTTACCATGGCACGCCAAAGTGTTTGTAGGCAACAAAAGACTAGAGTCAGGTGGAGTCACTGTATGGAAAGTGGATGCTGAAAACAAAAATTAATAATATAAACGATATGAGTCAATTTGAACAAGTAACAGTAGTAAAGAAAGCAAATGTCTACTTCGGTGGACAGGTAACAAGTAGGACTGTAGTATTTAGCGATGGGACTAAAAAAACCTTAGGAATCATGATGCCGGGTGAATATGAATTTGGCACTGACACAAATGAATTAATGGAAATACTTGGAGGCGAAATGGATGTGAAACTTCCAGGTGAATCAGAGTGGATTACCGTCACTGAGGGCAGTGATTTTCGCGTGCCTGCCAACCAAAAGTTTCAACTTATAGTGAAAGAAGTGACCGACTATTGCTGTTCTTATTATTAAATTGCGATGGATAGACTGAAAATAAAAATCCCGCTATTCCATGGAATAGCGGGATTTTTTATAATAATTGAATTTCATTAGATGAAAAACTTTTGTACTGTAGTACCAGATTCTGTTTGGATTTCGATGATATAGAAACCTGTTGATAACTGAGCAAGTTTAATGGTATTTACATTTTGGTTTGCTAGTTTATACTCACCAACTAATTTCCCTTGAGAACTAAAAATCTTTGTAGATGCACTTTGACCAACTTCACCAACGATTTTGATTTCACTTTTTGTGCCTGAAACAACAAATCCAGAAGCAAAAGCACCTTTATCCATTGCCAATGGATTAGAACTGCTGTAGTTAGACTCTACAGTTTCAGAAAAAAGTGCAACTGAATTAATGAATAATGCTGCAACAACTACAATTCCTTTGAATAATTTGGTTCTCATGTTCTAAGATTTAATTAGATTAATGGGGTTTGACAAATATTGGTTCTGCAAAGAAACAGCATTTATTTAAATCCATATAATCAAAAAACATGTTGTACAGCATCTTTTGGGATAAAGCGTATTTTTTAACACCTACATCGAATTTGAAAGTTGTATTATTGCGAAAAATTCATGGTTCTATAACGAATCTAGTGGGTGAAACCAAAGAATGTAATTATAACCACAAAAGGTCACAAAAAAAATCTTAACACATTGACACATTGAGAAATTCAGTCATTAAAAAGTAAGGACACATAGTTTGCCTTTCGGCAAATTGGCAATATAACAAAGAAAAAACCAAACCACATAGACACAGGAAGCAAAATTGAAAATAGAAAATAGAAATCCGTCGCATATTCCGTCTGCATTTTTTTTTGAACACAAAGACACAAAGACACAAAGCCGCTATCGCGAAGCAAATATCGCGCACCAAATATCACGCAGTAAATATCGCCGTAGGCAAATAACGCGAAGCAAATACCGCCGAAGGCAAATATCACGAAGTATATATCGCGAAGCAAATATCTACGAAGTCAAATATCGCGAAGCAACTATCGCGCAGCTATAATCGCCGCAGGCATTAATATCGTGGACCCACCCAAAAGGTTATAGAGCTAAATTCATACATAGATTCATTCATACCAAACTACTCTTGTGCCTTTTCAATCATATTAGTCAACTCCACAAAAGCAGCCACATCCAACCGTTCTGGGCGGAGGTCGAAAATGGGATTGGTGAAAATACTGGTGTCTTTGTCCACCATTGATTTCAGAGAATTACGAAGGGTTTTTCTGCGTTGGTTAAATGCTGTTTTGACAACAGCTTTAAAGAGTTGTTCGTTGCAATCGATTTTTGCCACGTCATTGCGGGTGAATCGTATCACAGCCGATTTCACTTTGGGAGGTGGGTCGAAAACATGCTCGTGAACAGTAAAAAGATACTCGATTTTGTAATAGGCTTGCATCAACACGCTCAAAATACCATAGGTTTTGCTGCCTGGAGGTGCAGCAATGCGTTCAGCCACTTCTTTTTGTATCATTCCAGCAAGGCAAGGAATATCGTC
>CANIXM010000235.1 GCA_947471245.1 Paludibacteraceae bacterium
AACGGAGGTCCTAAAAACGGATATACATCCAACGAAGTTTATGCACCACTATCCAGCATAGACACTTATTTTGGTGGTTACTCAATGGATGAAAGCGCGTATATATCTGGTGTGATGTCACCATGGGTAGGCAGAGGAATTGTTGTTGATTTTACAATAAAAAAGCTGGCAGGTGGAACTGTAGTCAATAATTGTTTGACTTATCAATGGTATCGACTGAATCCATTGACTTATGAGGCAACACTTATTCCCGGAGCAGATAGCTTGAAGTACATCACCACAGCTGAAGATGCTGGATATTACATGATGATAAAAGCTACGGCAGATGGCATCAATGCTGGAGGCTTTTCTACACTTACTTCTGGACAAGGTAATTATGTGGGTAATAAGTCATTTGCATCAAATGTCAACACCAACGGCTTCACATTGAACTTATTTAAAACGGTGAATTCATTAACTATTCAAGACTTAGAACTAAAAGATAAAGACTATAACTCAGTTTCTATAACGGGCGTGAATCAAGGTGCCAATGCAGCGATATACAACATTACTACAACTCTAGACCCTGCAAAAGCACCTTATCAATTGAATTGCAAATCAAATTTTTGGAAGATTGCCTCCACGTTTATGATGATGGACTTGATGCCTTTCCTTAATATTAATTTTGACACTCCTACAGATATCAGTACAATTGAAACTACTACGACGGTATTCCCAAATCCAACAAGTGATGTGATTAACATCCAATCGGAGGATATCATCAAAGAAGTTAATCTTATAGGCATAAATGGTGAAATGGTGAAAAACATAGTGACCAATACAGACAATCTAACATTCAATGTATCTTCATTTACACCAGGATTATATATATTACATATCAACACTGACAATGCTATGATTACTAGAAAGATAGAAATAAAAAGGTAAGAGCGTTTCAGCAACAAAACACTTAGTTAAAGGCTAGATTTCGATTTTCGAAGTCCAGCCTTTTTCTTTTCCAACAGATGCTAACAAAAGCCAAAAAAAGTTGTTATACGATTAACAACTCACTTAAAGCATCAATGAAAATCCAATGCAAAAGCGACACCCATACACCAACCACTTAATCAATGAAAGCAGTCCGTACCTACTCCAACATGCTCACAATCCTGTGGATTGGCATCCCTGGGGGGAAGATGCATTAAAAAAAGCTGAGCTTGAAAATAAGATGCTCATCATTAGCATCGGTTACTCCGCTTGCCATTGGTGCCATGTGATGGAACATGAAAGTTTTAGTAACCCTGAGGTAGCGCTCATTATGAACGAGCACTTCATTTGTATTAAGGTGGACAGAGAAGAGCGCCCCGATGTGGATCAGATTTATATGAATGCAGCACATTTGATTACAGGACGTGGTGGTTGGCCACTCAATGCGCTTGCACTGCCTGATGGCAAACCTTTTTATGCTGGCACCTATTTCCCAAAAGAAAACTGGATACAAATGCTGGACTATTTCGTACAACTCAAAAAGAGCAAACCCACAGTTTTGGCAGAACAGGCTGAGAAGATCACCATTGGAATACATTCAATGGAACACATTTCATTTGCTCAGAAATCTAAAAAGATAAAGATAGGTCAACTTGGATCTATGTTCAATGACTGGAAAGAAGAAATTGATTTTCAACTGGGAGGTGGATTGTCAGCACCAAAATTCCCTATGCCTAGCAACTGGGAGTACTTACTTCAATACCACTCACTCACCCATGATGAGGATGCCCTGAAAGCTGTAACAGTAACATTGGACGCAATGGCTGCTGGAGGTATTTATGACCATATTGGTGGAGGATTTGCACGCTATTCCACAGACTCAACTTGGCATGTACCCCATTTTGAAAAGATGCTTTATGACAATGCTCAGCTGGTCACACTCTACTGTCACGCATTCCAAAACACTAAAAATCAGGAATACAAGTGCATCGTTTACGAAACATTGGAGTTCATTTCCAGAGAACTCACTTCTAAAGAGGGTTCATTTTACGCGGCTTTAGATGCAGACAGTGAAGGCGAGGAAGGAAAATTTTACATCTGGTCAAAAAATGAAATTGACATTGCTTTGGCAGATGACGCTACTCTTTTCAACGACTATTACAGCATTTCAGAATCAGGAAACTGGGAGGAAGGAAAAAATATTTTGCATCGTAGTATTGAGATTAACAAACTAGCAGCAAAGCACGGGAAGCATATCAGTGAATTAGAACATACGATACAAAACTGCAAAAATAAATTACTTACAGCCAGAACATCAAGAGTCAGACCAGGACTCGATAACAAAATTATTACTTCATGGAATGCACTTATGCTAAGAGCCTATACGGTAGCTTATCGGGTGTTTGACGAAGATGATTTTTTAGAGAAAGCACTGACAAGTGCCAATTTCTTGCTAAAGAACATGGTGAATCCAGATCTGAGTATGATGAGAGTATACAACAATGGAAAAACATCTATTGACGGATTTCTTGATGACTATTCATTTACCATTTCCGCATTTATTGAGCTCTACCAAGCTACATTTGACGAGCAATGGCTCTACAAAGCAAAGGAAATGAACGAATATGTAATGACCCATTTCTACGATCAACAATCAGGAATGTTTTTCTACACACATGACCAACAATCCAATCTGATAGCTCGAAAAATGGAAATAGCTGACAATGTAATTCCATCTTCCAACTCAGAAATGGCTAAAAATCTATACTTTTTAGGACATTTACTTGGAATGAATACCTATATAGAGAAAGCAAGGCAAATGCATTCAAACGTTCTAGAAAACATCACGAAAAATCCAGCCTATTATTCCAACTGGGCTCAACTGGCAGCATTTTTCACACAATCTCCATACGAGCTAGCCATAGTCGGAAATGATTATTTGCTTCACAGAAAAGCATTGGACAAAGAATTTCTACCCAATGTAATTCTAATGGGTGGAACAAACCCCACCCTCCCACTTTTGGAAGACAAAGGAAACCTTACCGAAACCAAAATCTATGTCTGTCAGGAAAAAGTGTGCATACTACCTGTCAATGAAGTAGCGGAAGTTTTTAAAATTATCAAATCATATTCAGTAATAAATGAATAGTCTTCGTACATTTGCATATTAACAATCAAAATGAATGTAATCATGAATAAATACACATTAATCAGTCTTCTATTAGTGCTATGTGGTACAAAATCGTTTACCCAAAATCTTGTTGGAAAATCGATTCAAAATATAACAATCAAAGATGCAAATGCTAAAACATGTAATCTACCTCATTTAGGAGAAAAAGTATTGGTTGTTTTTTACACCGACCCCGACGCAAAAGATGTAAACGAGCCATTATCAACAGCCATTAAAAACAGGAAATTTGCAATCGAAAAATACCAAGGTATTGGAATTTCAAATTCGAAAGACACATGGTTGCCCAATGCTGTAATACAATATGCTGCTAGAGAAAAACAAAAAAAATACCCGAACTCCATCATCCTTATTGACGAAAATCATACATTAAGCAAAGCATGGTCATTAGACAATTCGGACAATAGTGGATATGTTATACTAATAGGAAAAGACAAAAAAATAAAATACATTCGATTAATAAAAAGTCAAGATGAAAGCAAAACCATTATCAAGGATGTATTACGAATAATTGAAGATGAGATAATTCTTTAACCAACCAAGCACTTAAAGGCTGATTCTTTAAGGAGTCAGCCTTTTCTTTTTTACGTCAACTTCCAAAAACAACATTTTTTTTAAATCTTAAAAAGACTTAAAAAACTCATCAATTACTAGTGGTCAAAGGTCTTTTTATTGTCTTAAACTAATAAAGAAATGTGCAAAACAAATCTAACCTATAACACTAATCAATTACCTATGAAAAAAACATTATTCAGTTTCATGATGCTGTCTTTGCTTCTGACATGCTCATCTGGCTTACTGTCACAGACTTGCACCAACTTTGCTGCAAGTTATGATGGCGTTCGTCTATCCCTTTCAGGTTTGAATACGGGTGCTAAGGTGAAAGTCTCTATTAGTCACAATGGAGGAGCAACCTATACTGACATCACCTCCAAATTGAAGTTGACTGCAGGTCAGAACACTGCTGTCTATGTACCCTACTTGCCTGTAGAGAAAGTCCTTATGGAAGGTTTGGATATGTCCAATGTGTCTGTTTGTAGCAAAACAGTTACATTGAGCC
>CANIXM010000236.1 GCA_947471245.1 Paludibacteraceae bacterium
CCGTTTCGAGAGTTGATGGATATACTTTGGGTGAGGCGATTGATAAATATGATATTACTAGTCCAGATGTGATTGTAGAAGCCATAGATATTTATAAAAGTGCACCTGCTCATAAGTTTAACTTGGTGATGGGGTCACAAAATGAACAATACGAGTATTTGGATGCCGACCGCTCTAATGGTTGTATTCGTGATATGGCAAATGCATATACCAAAGACGGTGGATTGGGAATCCTAAAAGGTAATATCGCGCTGGATGGCTGTGTGATAAAAACAGCGGGCGTGGATGAAAGTATTTGGAAATTTACTGGACCAGCTAAGGTTTTCACATCTCAAGATAGTGCTTGCAAGGGAATTCTTGGAGGAAAGGTAGTTTCGGGCGATGTAGTGGTTATCACTCACGAAGGACCAAAGGGTGGACCGGGCATGCAAGAAATGTTGTACCCAACCTCTTACATCAAATCAAAACATCTAGGCAAAGAGTGTGCTTTGATTACTGATGGTCGTTTCTCGGGTGGTACTTCGGGTTTGTCTATTGGACACATCTCACCAGAGGCAGCAGCAGGCGGTAATATTGGTTTGGTTCAGGATGGCGATATTATTGAAATAGATATACCTAATCGAACTATCAATGTGCGATTGAGTGATGAAGAATTAGCTCTACGCCGTCAAGCTGAAATAGCTAGGGGCAAAGAAGCCTTTACCCCAAAGGATAGAAAACGAGTCGTCAGCAAAGCCCTTAGAGCTTATGCAAGTATGGTAAGTTCTGCCGATAAGGGCGCTGTGAGAATGATAGATTAAAGTTTAAATAAGTGTTTTAAAGGTGTTTTAAAGTTCAATTTAATTTGACAATAAGCATAAGTAAAACGAAGTATTTCAACAAGAGAATTTTCAGAAAGTAAATTATCAGGGTTTTAGCTGTATTTGAAAACAGTCATACGTTATGTTTAGTAACTAAAACCATTTAACTACTTTGTGTTTGTCAACTTGACATTGACCATATTATGAATTTAATAGTTTATTGAATTAGGTTTAGTTCAATAAACAGTGTTTAATGTTATCAAATTGCAAAGCATCTCTCAATAAATTACAAAGAAAATGGAAAATAACAATAAAATTAAAGGTTCAGAAGCTTTTATACGTTCACTTATTTGTGAAGGTGTTGATACAATTTTTGGATATCCAGGCGGTGCAATCATGCCCGTATTCGATGCATTATATGATTTTCATGGACAAATCAATCATATTTTGACTCGTCATGAACAAGGAGCCACACATGCAGCTCAAGGCTATGCACGTGTATCGGGCAAAGTAGGAGTGTGTTTGGTTACATCAGGCCCTGGTGCAACCAATACGATAACAGGTATAGGTGATGCAATGATTGATAGCACACCATTGGTAGTCATCACAGGTCAAGTTGCAGCACCATTACTAGGCACTGATGCATTTCAAGAAATTGATGTGGTAGGTATTACTGCACCCATTACAAAATGGGCTTATCAGATAAGGAGAGCAGAAGATATACAATGGGCTGTAGCTCGTGCATTTTATATTGCACGTACAGGTCGTCCAGGCCCTGTGGTGTTGGATATTGCTAAAAATGCACAATTTCAAGATGTGGAGTTTAACTACGAACCTTGCACATTTATACGAAGCTATTTGCCTTATAGTCCTGTTGATGATACACAAATAGAAGGTGCTGCTACTCTAATTGATGAAGCTAAAAAACCTTTTGCTTTGGTAGGTCAAGGTGTAACGCTGGCAGGTGCCGAAGTGGAATTAAAGGCATTTTTAGAAAAAACAGGTATTCCTGCAGCATGGACACTTCTAGGGGGTTCGGCAATGGCTACCGATTTTTCATTGAATATGGGTTTCTTAGGGATGCATGGTAACGTAGCACCCAATATTAAAACCAATGAATGTGATGTGTTGATTGCTATCGGAATGCGTTTTGATGATCGAGTAACCGGTGATTTGAGTCGATATGCCAAACAAGCTAAGGTAATACATCTGGATATAGATCCAGCTGAGATAGGAAAAAATGTAAAAGTTGATGCACCAGTATTGGGAAATGCAAAAGAAACATTGGCAGCACTTACTGCTAAAGTAAATTCCAATAGCCATGAAGAATGGGTGAAAAGTTTTGATGAGTATTCACAATTAGAATTTGATAAAGTTATTGAACGAGAAGTTCATCCTACTGAAGGTGAGATTACCATGGGAGAGGTGGTGAGAAAAATATCGGAAGCAACTGATAATAAAGCTGTATTGGTAACCGATGTGGGTCAAAACCAAATGATAGCTGCTCGTTATTTCAACTTTACTCAAGGTAGAAGTATGGTTACTTCTGGTGGATTGGGCACGATGGGATTTGGCATTCCAGCAGCCATGGGTGCTAAAGTAGGAGCACCAGACAGGGTGGTATGCTCATTCAATGGTGATGGTGGTTTTCAAATGACCATACAAGAGTTGGGTACCATCATGCAAGAACAAATAGGGGTGAAATTGATTATTCTCAACAATCATTTTTTGGGTATGGTTCGCCAATGGCAAGAAATGTTTTTTGACGAACGCTATTCATTTACCGAAATGCAAAATCCAGATTTTATTGCCATTGCCAAAGCCTATAAAATAGACGGTACTGAAGTACACAAACGCGAAGAATTGGATGCTGCAATAGCCGATATGCTTAAAGACGATAAACCCTATTTATTGGTTGTAAATGTTGAAACAAAAGGAATGGTTTTTCCGATGGTACCAGCTGGTGCATGTGTTTCGGACATGGTTTATGAGTTTTAATTAATTATTATTCAATTATTTGAATTGCAAACAAAATTTTAAGTATGGAAAAAAAATTATATACAATAACGGTTTTCTCCGAAAATACAGTAGGTTTGCTTGGTCAAATTACAATTATTTTCACCCGTAGAGCCATCAATATTGAAACCTTATCAGTCTCACCTTCTGCAATAAAGGGCATACACAAGTTTACGATTACTATATTTACAACAGTAGATGTGGTAACTAAAGTGGTACAACAGATTGATAAACGAATTGATATATTGAAAGCCTACTACAATACCGATGATGAATTGGTACATCAAGAAATAGCTTTATATAAAATTGCGACAGAAAAATTATTAGCAAAAGGCTCACTTGAGGACATGATTCGTCAATATCGGATACGGATTATGGAAATGAATGCTGACTTTGTGGTACTTCAAAAAGCAGGACATTATCAAGAAACTCAAGAACTTTTTGAAGAACTGAGTGAAACTGTAGGAGTTCTTCAATTTGTTCGTTCGGGACGAGTAGCCATAACCAAATCTAAGGTAGAACGTCTATCTGACATGTTGGAAAATATTAAAAAATTAGAAAATCTAAAAAAATAATAATAATCTAAATTAGTAATTCTAGGTCATCAGTCTACTGCTTGTTACCTGGATAAAAATTCAAACAAAATGGCAAATTATTTCAATTCACTTCCTCATCGCCTGAAAGTTCAAGAGTTAGGCAAGTGTGATTTTATGGCAAACAGCGAATTCGCTGATGGTGTTAAAAAACTAGTTGGAAAGAAAATCGTTATTATCGGTTGTGGTGCTCAAGGCTTGGCTCAAGGTCAAAACATGCGCGATAGCGGTCTTGATGTTTCTTATGCGTTGCGTCAAGAAGCGATTGACAACAAACGTGCTTCGTATGTGAATGCTACCGAAAACGGTTTCAAAGTTGGAACTTTCGAAGAACTAATTCCTACTGCAGATCTAGTTTCTAACCTTGCTCCAGACAAACAACATACTTCAGTTGTAAATGCCGTGGTGCCATTGATGAAACAAGGTGCATGTTTGTCTTATTCACATGGATTCAACATCGTGGAAGAAGGAACTCAAATCCGCAAGGACATCACCGTGGTTATGATTGCGCCTAAATCTCCAGCGTCAGAAGTTCGTGCCGAATACCTTCGTGGTTTTGGTGTGCCTACCTTGATAGCAGTACATGCTGACAATAATCCTAATGGCGATGGTCTTGAAATAGCCAAAGCATATTGCGTAGGAACTGGTGGACATCGTGCTGGTGTGCTTCTTTCTTCATTCGTTGCAGAAGTAAAATCTGACTTGATGGGTGAGCAAACCATTCTTTGTGGATTGCTTCAAACAGGTTCTATCCTTTCGTTCAACAAAATGGTGGAAAAAGGAATTGACAAAGGATATGC
>CANIXM010000237.1 GCA_947471245.1 Paludibacteraceae bacterium
CTGACCATTCCATCGTCAGTCTCCTCCATAGGCGACGAAGCTTTTAAGGATTGTAAAAGTTTCAGTGGGCCATTGACTATTCCTGCTTCCGTTCTCACTATTGGCTCTACCGCATTTGCTGGCGCCACTGGGTTTACCGATGTGTTTATCCCTGCCACTACCACATCCATTGGCACTTACAGTTTCAGTGACACGCCGATGAAAATACATGTTAACGCAGCAAACCCCTCCTATCGTAGCAAAGACAGCATATTATTCAATAAAGCATTGACAACACTACTGTCAGCTCCCACCAGTACAGCGGGAAAATATGTAATTCCCTCTACGGTAACAACGATTGGTTCATCAGCATTTCAGAATTGCTTTTTAATTTCCGAAATCGTATTGCCTCCTGGGTTAACCACGATAGGCGATGCTGCATTTTACAATTGCTCGGGACTGGTACAACAACTCAACTTTCCATCCACCCTCAAAACCATCGGAGCTAATGCATTCAGTCGCTGCGAAGGGTTGACAGGATCACTGATATTTCCACCCAATTCATTGACCATAGGTAGTTCGGCATTTTCGGGGTGTACTGGGTTTAATGGATCACTAGTTCTTAGTGACTCGCTGGGGGTTCTTGGAAGTCACGCATTTGATGGCTGTTCGGGGTTTCAAGGTGCACTGGTCATTCCTCCAAAAATTAAAACCATAGATATTTCTACGTTTAGAAACTGCGCTGGGTTCACATCGCTCACCATACCTGCATCAGTATCCACCATCAATGTGGATGCCTTCAATGGGTGTGCTGGGTTTATGAAAATTGATGATGTGAGTCAAATTCCAGTTCCGATATTAAGCTCTGTATTCAACAACGTGGACAAAAACAATTGTACACTCTATGTGCCTGCTGGAAAAAAGACAGCCTATAGCAACACGGCTGTATGGAATGAATTCAAACACATCATTGATGGGTTTAATTTTTGGGTTTCATCCACCAATGTAGCTGTAGCAAAAGATGCCGCTAGCGTAGCCACACCAACTGTAACTGTTACGTCAAACACGATTTGGACTGTAACTACAACAGACACTTGGATTGGATTTACCCCAAAAACGGCCACCTCGGGCAATGGGACTATCGTCATAACTGCCATTGAAGCCAATAGCACCGACACCAAACGAATAGGGACAGTGAGTGTAACAGCACCAGGTGTTGCACCACAAAACATTACTGTGACGCAAGCAATTGGATACTCAACCTTAGCAATATCAGCCGACTCCATCACTGTAACGAAGGAAGCGGGAAGCAAAGCAACTGTGGAAGTGGCATCAAATACTGATTGGACGGCAGTGTCTGATCAGCCATGGCTCACTGTGAGTCCTACATCGCACACCGAGGATGGGACTTTAACCTTCACTGCTTTGACTGAAAACACATCACTGGCACCACGGCATGCCACTGTAACTGTTACAGCCAGCGGACTAGCTCCAAAAACAGTAGTGGTGACACAGTCCGAACGCATAACACTCTATTTCACTCCCAACCCAATATTGACCAACAGCAAAACCTATGACAAAACCACTGATGCCAATGTTATACTGGGTGTAATTTCGGGTATTGACCCCTCCTTCCCAGACGTACAAGTTAGTATTTCGGCCAGTTATTCGGACGTGCATGTGGGCACTGCAAAAAAAATCAATCTGAAATATAAAATCACTGGCACAGACGCATTCCGCTACCAGGTTCCGAATAACTACACCGCTCTGGGTGACATCGTGCCTGCACCTCTCACCGCAACAGCCGTGACTGACACTCGTGTTTATAATGGCAACACCCTTTCATCAGGTGTGCCATTGGTGACTGGGACTTTTCTCGGATCAGATGCACTATCAGCACCACCCACACAGGGCTATGACGACAAAAATGCTGGTACAGGAAAGCAGATTTTTCCAGATGCACTGATGATCAATGACGGCAATGGAGGACGCAACTACAAAGTCACATACATTCCTGCCATAGGAACCATCACACCTTTATCCATGCAAGTAAAGGCTGTGCCTGACTCACGGGCATACAACGGATCAAAATCCTCAATGGCATCACCCGATGTGATTGGGCTTATTGCGCCAGACTCAGCACTCAAAAAACCAGTGCAAATATATGCCGACAAGCATGTGGGTGTGGGCAAAAGAATGATTGCTTCAGGAATTCAAATAGCTGATGGTAACAATGGTGGAAATTACTCCGTTAGCTACTCCGACACATTGACCGGAATCATCACAGAGGGTAAGTTGACAGTGATTGCATACGCAGATACCAAAACTTATGACAAAAATGTAACATCATCCAAAACTCCAATAGTCATTGGGTTTGCAACTACTGACACCATTGTTTCGCCAGCAGTACAGGCGTTTGACAACTGGAATGTGGGCAAAAACAAATCGCTCATTCCTTCAGGCATAGTCATTAAAGATGGTAATGGCGGAAAAAACTACTCCATCAGTTACATCAACGATGCAAACGGGGAAATACTACCGGCCACAGCTACCGTAACAGCTGTTAGTGACATCAAAACTTATGATAAATCAACCGCATCGGCACTAACACCAACAGTAAGCGGACTTATCGCCCCTGATGGAATACAAACACCAGCTATTCAAAAATATCAAAATTTCAATGCAGAAAAAAACAAAACGATATTACCTTCAGGCCTTATAATCAATGACGGAAACGCAGGAAACAATTACACCATTGTATACCTAGCCGACACGACCAGTGAAATAACACCACTGCCTATTCAAGTGACCGCTAAAACTGACAACAGACTATATGATGGAAGTACTGTTTCTACAAAAACACCCACAGTAAGTGGTACATTCATAGCACCCGATGCCATTTCAAAAAACGCTATACAAAGCTTTGACAACAGAAATGCTGGCACCGACAAGACCATCACCCCATCTGGATTAGAAATAAATGATGGTGCAGCAGGAAATAACTATGTGGTTAACTATGTGAATGTTGTAAATGGAATCATCACTGCCTATCCACTTACAGTCACAGCACAAGCCGACACAAAAGAATATGATGGCACCACTGCTTCCACAGTCACACCAGCCACATCAGGAAGTATCATAGCGCCTGATTTTGTTGCCACACAACCATTCCAAACCTTTGACACCAGAAAAACAGGCGTCAACAAGTTGCTCACACCAGAAGGACTGTTGATGTCTGATGGAAATGGAGGAAACAATTACACCATCAATTATGTAACTGCCAACAATGGTAACATCACAAAGACTACGGTACTGATAGTATTAACCGTACAAGCTCGTGCAGACAACAAGATTTATGACGGAACCGACAAAGTCACCATCAAGAATGCAACACTGAGTGGAGTGGTGTCTGGCGATGATGTGAAACTAGATACAGTAGTCAGCAAATTTTCACAAGTCAACGTAGGAAATGACATCCCTGTCAATATCGTATTATCACTTGTAGGAGCAGACATTGAAAACTACACATTGGTTCAACCTGTCAATTTGAAAGCCGATATCACACCTAAAGACATCACAGTAGCTGGAGTGACTGGAGTGGACAAAATGTACGACGCTACAACATCAGCCACACTCAAAAACGCAAGCCTGTCAGGAGTCATTGGGAATAATGATGTATCCCTGATACAGTCCAACGTGGGAACCTTTACTCAAATTGGCGTTGGCAGTAACTTGCCTATCATTTCCAACATGTCACTTGGAGGTACCAAAGCACTCAATTACAAACTCATACAGCCCACTGGGATGACAGCCAGCATCACACCCAAACAAACCACAACAAGTTCACCCATGTATGTTTCTAAAAAAGTATATGATGGGAACACCAATGCCACAGCTATCACAAGCACCCTAGAGGGCATTGAAAGTGCAGACAATGGCAATGTTTCACTTCAGGGAGTAACCAAATATGATAGTCCAATGGTGGGCAATAACAAAAAAATGACAACCACCTTCTCGTTGATTGGTGTGGCAGCAAGCAATTACTTGGCTCCTGTAAATGATGTTAATAACAGTGGTGAGATTACACCTAAACAACTCACAGCAACATCCATCCCCTTTATCACAAAAACAAAATTATACGACGGAAACACCACTGCCAAAGTTGACACCTCGTCTGTAATTGCTGGGATGGTCATGTCTGACGCAGGAAGCCTATCAGTAAAACTAAC
>CANIXM010000238.1 GCA_947471245.1 Paludibacteraceae bacterium
TATTTCCGAAAAAAGTCCTTCCAGAATAACGGAGGGACTTTTTGTGTCTAGAATACAGGTTCGTGAATTGACCAGTGTTCGTTAGATATAAAGTCGTCAAATTTTCTTACTTTTGTAAGTTGTTTAGAATTTATTTTCAATGCGAATTTCAAAGAAAATTGATGAACGCGCACGACAAATAATAACAACTGTACATATAAAATGACCCAAAGTCATTTTTATGTCTACTGTTGTTAATACATGAGGCTAAGATTGTAAAATTAAATCGTCTCTGTTCCCCTTTCGGGGGGTAGGGGGCTTAATTATAAAAGTAATGAAAAAAGTTAGAGTTCGTTTTGCTCCAAGTCCTACTGGAGCTTTGCATATTGGTGGTGTGCGCACTGCCTTGTACAATTATCTGTTTGCCAAGCAACACGGCGGTGATTTTCTACTTCGAATAGAAGATACCGATTCAGGGCGCTTTGTGCCAGGAGCCGAAGAGTATATCGTGGAAGCATTAAAATGGCTGGGGATTAATGTTGATGAAGGCATTGGAGCTGATTCTCAAGGACCACACGCACCATACCGCCAGAGCGAACGTAAAGCCATTTACCGTCAGTACGTAGACCAACTGCTCGAAGCTGGTTTGGCGTACATTGCTTTTGATACTCCACAAGAACTGGACGCCAAACGTGCCGAAATTCCTAACTTTCAATACGATGCCAAAACTCGCGGTTTGATGACCAATTCGTTGACATTGGCGTCTGATGTGGTTGCATCCAAAATCGAAAATGGTGAGCAGTATGTGGTGCGTATCAAAATAGAACCCAACGAAGACGTGAAAGTACAGGATTTGATACGGGGAGAAGTGGTGATTAATTCATCCGTTCTCGACGATAAAGTGCTTTTCAAATCTTCCGACGGACTGCCTACCTACCACATGGCCAATGTGGTGGACGACTATTTGATGCAAATATCACACGTCATTCGTGGCGAAGAATGGCTGCCTTCTGCGCCGCTACATGTGTTGCTTTACCGCTACCTCGGTTGGACTGACAGCATGCCTCAGTTTGCGCACTTGCCTCTCTTGCTCAAACCTGATGGTAACGGCAAGCTCAGCAAGCGTGATGGTGATCGACTCGGATTTCCAGTATTTCCGCTGGACTGGACTGACCCAAAAACAGGCGAGCGCTCCTCGGGTTATCGTGAGGCTGGCTACTTTCCAGAGGCAGTTGTCAATTTTCTTTCACTATTAGGTTGGAACTCTGGCACGGAGCAAGAGCAATTCTCCATGCAAGAGTTGATAGACCTTTTCTCCTTGGATAGAGTGAGTAAGAGTGGAGCTAAATTTGATTACGAAAAAGGCAAGTGGTTCAATCACAAATACCTGCAACAAAAGTCTAACGAAGAATTAGCACATCTGTTCCAACAAGAATTGGTTGCAAAGGGATTTGAAATGGAACTGACTAAAATTGTGAAAATTGTTTCATTGATTAAGGAGCGCTCCAATTTTGTAAAGGATTTTTGGGAACAGTCGTCTTTCTTTTTCCAAGCGCCAACAACTTACGATGAGAAAACGGTGCAAAAGCGTTGGAAGTCAGAAACTCCAGCTCAGATGAATGAATTGGCAGAGCTACTTGCTGGAATTGATGATTTTTCAGCCCATAATACAGAAACCATTGTAAAAGAATGGATTGCAGCTAAGGAATACAACATGGGTGGCGTGATGAATGCTTTCCGCTTATCCATAGTGGGCGAATCCAAAGGTCCACACATGTTTGACATCACCGAAGTGATTGGTAAGGATGAAACCATCGCACGGATTAAAAGAGCAGTGGAGGTGGTGAAGATAAAATTGTAGAAACGTTTAACCACATAGGAACATAGAAAAGAACTATATACTTACTTGTTGAAAAATATCTAACCACACAGAAGTATAGGAAATATAAACTAAAAAACCTATACCTCTATGTGGTTAAAAAAATAAATGGTTTGAACATAAAACTAATCTAGAAAGATTGAGTTTCAAGTTGCATTAAACCACATAGGAACATAGAAAACTCATTCTATAAAAACCTATGTATCTATGTGGTTAGAATAAATAAAATGGTTTGAAAGTATAGCTAATCTAGAAAGATTGAGTTTCAAGTTGCATTAAATCACAGAGGAACATTGAAAATCCATTCAAAAAAATCTATGTACCTATGTGGTTAAAAAAATAGATGGTTTGAACGTAAAATTAATCTAGAAAGTTTGAGTTTTAAACTGCATTAAACCACAGATAACCATAGAATTATGATAACGAAGCAATACCTTGACCATCTTACTTACGAGATTATCGGAAGTGCCATTGAAGTTCATAAGATAATGGGCAGGGGGTTGTTGGAAAGCGTTTATCACCAATGTTTAAAAGAGGAGTTGAGACATAGGAAAATTAATTTTCTCACAGAGATGAAAATACCTGTAATATACAAAGGAACGACCTTAGATATTGATTTTAGGTGTGATTTATATGTGGAAAATTGCATTGTTGTTGAGTTAAAAGCAGTACAAGAAATGACCACAGCTTTTGAAGCGCAGCTAATAACCTATATGAAACTATTGCAATGCCCAAAGGGCATCCTTATCAATTTCAATTGCTCTAATATATTTAAAGAAGGACAAAAAACCTTTGTTAATGAATACTTCAGTGGTTTGCCTCAATACTAAACTATATAGATGCTTTGAAAATTTAAACTATAAAAATCTATGTTTCTATGTGGTTTGAAAAAAGAGAAGATTCTACTCCATTGTATATGAATCAAGTCGTATGAGAAAAGTATTAATCATCACATATTATTGGATTCCCAGTGGCGGTGCAGGTGTGCAGCGCTGGGTGAAGTTTGCCAAGTACCTACGTGACTTTGGGTGGGAACCTGTTATTTATACGCCCGAAAATCCCGAATATCCGTCGGTAGATCACTCGTTTGAAAAGGACATTCCAGCAGATGTGGAGGTGATTAAAACACCCATCTGGGAACCATATAACATTTACCGCCAGCTCACTGGCAAGAAAGGTCAGAGAATCAATGCTGGTTTTATTTCTGAGAACAAGAAGTCGGGTTGGAAAGATAAGCTGTCGATATGGTTGCGTGGTAACTTGTTGATTCCTGACCCTCGTCGGTTTTGGATTCGTCCTTCGGTGAAGTTTTTGGAAAAATATCTTGTTGAAAACGGCATTGATACCATCATTACCACAGGACCTCCGCATTCCATGCACAGGATAGGTTTAGGATTAAAGGAGAAATTCCCGACTTTACGTTGGATAGCCGATTTTCGTGACCCATGGACTAACATAGACTTTTATAAAGATTTGAATCTCACAGTGTGGGCAGATGCCGTTCATCATCGCATGGAGCGTGAGGTGATACAAGGTGCTGATGCAGTGCTAGTAGTGTCCAATGGGATGGCGGAGGAGTTTTTGCAAATGTGCCCAAAGTCGCTGAAAGTTATCACCAATGGATATGACGAAAGTGATGTAGAGCAAGTGGAAGTGACGTTGGATGAGAAGTTCACCATTTCGCATATCGGTACGCTCAATGCAGCTCGCAATCCTCGCACAGTATGGAAAGCACTAAGCCAGCTGTGTGCCGATAACAAAGCGTTTGAAGCTGATTTGCAGATACAGTTGGTGGGTAAGGTCGATTTTTCTGTGCTTGAGGATATTAGTTTGTTAGGACTTGAGGCGAGCCTGACTAAAATCGACTATTTGCCACATGCTGATGCCATTGCACGCCAGCAAAGTTCGCATTTGTTGCTATTGCTTATCAACAACACCGCCAATGCTAAGGGGATTTTGACTGGTAAGTTTTTTGAGTACCTGGCTTCTGGACGTCCCATTTTGGGCGTGGGACCTGTGGATGGTGATGCGGCAGCGGTGTTGAAGCAAACTTCGGCAGGGGTGATGGTCGATTTTGATGATGTGGAAGCTGCTAAGCTAGCCATTTGGGAGTATTATGAGCAATACCGTGCAGGTGCCTTACAGGTAGATGCATCGTCGGTAGAGCAGTTTTCTCGCAGAAATTTAACCAAAGAGTTAGCTGGATTATTGGATGGATTAAAACGAGTAGACAAGTAGACAAGTAAACAAGTAGACAAGTAAACAAGTAGACAAGTAGACAAGTAGACAAGTAGACAAGTAAACAAGTAAACAAGTAAACAAGTAAACAAGTAAACAAGTAA
>CANIXM010000239.1 GCA_947471245.1 Paludibacteraceae bacterium
AAATCAATGGTTTTTCTTGTATTACCTCTGATCAACTGAATGTTTCTCAATGACCCAATCGTGGTAGGACCACCTGCCGCAGAAAGTGCATTAAAAGCCGAGTTTAATGCAGAGAGATTAAAACCTCCTGTCAGATTAGCCTCACCTAATACATTCACCATAATGGTACGCGCAGTAGCGATAGTGACTGCCAACTGATCGGGGCGAAACAAGTAGGAAGATGATAAATTTTTCTTGATCACATCTCTAGCTTGAGCTAAAGTCAATCCTTTTAAAAAGATTTTGGGTGCACCTGAAGGTTGAATAGATCCATCTGCTGCAATGCGTTGTTGAATATCTGTTTGGGAGGCTCCAAAAATAGTGATATGTATTTCATCACCCTCACCAAGCACATAAGTATCTGGGGCTTGAGCACCGTCTGTTGTTCTATAAACCGACAGCACTTTGTCTGAAAAAAGCGAATGACCGTAAATGGTATCTTTCACATTGTTTAAAAGGGATTTTCTATCAGAAACATCAAGTCCTTTTTCATAGGTTGACTCTTGAACAGTACTCAAAGGAATGGATAATTGGGGAGGAGTAATAAATGAATTAGCAGGTTGCTGATTAATAATCGGTGCGTCTGTTGTGAACATTGTATTAGGACGTTTCTTTTCGGCCATCAATTCATCCAGAGTAGATAGAACTTCCGCTTTATATTTTGGCAATTCTGTAGGAGGAATGGTTTCAATATTAATTCCCTTCTGCAACAAACGTGTTTTTACCTCAGCTTCAGTCAATCCTCGTTTTTGTAACTCTGCATTTACCTGTTGCATAATTATAGGCGACGCAGTACTCTGAGCACTCACTACTTGCACACTTAATGAAGAAATTAGACACAAACAAACCAGAACAATTAAATATCTCATCGTCATAACTTTAATACGTTAATATCAATATTATAAAAAATTAACACGCAAAAAACTATCAATTGGTATTAATAAACAAAAATACTCAAATAAGGTGACTAGAACAAACATCTATGGGTTCAAAAAAAGTCTTTAACAACAATCTAGTCATTTAGTACTATTAATATGAAAAAACGAAATAAAATTTCGTGATAAAAATCTCGATTAATGTTAACTACAGCCAAATAATTAACAGGGAAACCAACCACAATCGCATGAAACTACTTTTTTAAAACTTCAATACTTTATTATTGGAAAATATCTACTGTACACACGACCAATAGTTAATATTCTGTAATAATTACTTACAGATACAAATCAAATTTGCAAAACCTTTTTCATGAATTATTCCATTCTAGGCCACTTAATTCTTGCATTCTATATAATTCAAGTTTATCCTTAAGCTAATAAAAATAAGAAAAAAAGCGTATTTTTGTGTACAACTTATTGAAAATGCTTCAACTACCCAACTCATTTATCTGCAATGCAAAGGAAATATTCAAAGACGAATACCCTGAATTCATTGATTCACTAGAAACTCCATCGCCAACAAGCATACGAGTTAACAATAAACTGGCACTAACTCCCTCTGAAGAAAAAGTTAGCTGGTGTACAAATGGATTTTATTTGCCAGAGCGGCCGCTTTTCACTGCAGACCCACTATTTCATGGTGGAGCATATTATGTACAAGAAGCAAGTTCTATGTTTCTTTACAAAACGATAAAACAGCACTTTAGTGATGCAAATACAGTATTAGACTTATGTGCTGCTCCTGGAGGAAAATCCACCCTACTCTCACAAACATTGCCGGACAGTTCACTATTGGTATGTAATGAAATTATCCGTTCTAGAGCCTATATTTTAGCCGAAAACATCATCAAATGGGGCAATCCGAATGTAATTGTCACCAATAACCAACCGAGTGACTTTGGAAAGTTATCCAATTACTTCGATGCAATAGTGGTAGATGCACCTTGTTCCGGAGAAGGAATGTTTCGCAAAGACAGCGGTGCTATAAGTGAATGGTCGGAAACCAATGTTGAAAACTGTGTAGTGAGGCAGCGTGAAATTTTGACACAAGTTTGGGATGCACTCAAACAAGATGGCATATTGGTCTATAGCACTTGCACCTATAATTTCAAAGAAAACGAAGAAAATGTAGCATGGATTTGCGAAGAACTTGGCGCAGAAGCATTAAGAATCGACATTGAAGCAGACAAAAACATCACAGTGACCAATCTTGGCTACCGTTTTTACCCCCATAAAACTAAAGGTGAAGGCTTTTTTCTTTCAGTGATGAGGAAAACAGCAGCACCATTTACCATTAAGAAAACGAAGACAAACAGGTTAAAAAACAACAACGCCCACAAAGATGTTTTACTTCCACATTTCAAATTGAAAAATAGTGATGAATGGCAGGTGGTCGAACATAACTTTAGATATAATGCTTTCCCAAAAGCCAGACTGCATGATTATCAGTTTATTACTAAACAGTTTAACTGCCTCTGTTCTGGAATATTCCTTGGTGAAATGAAGGGAAAAGATTTTATTCCATCCACCAACCTTGCATTATCCAAACAACTTGATCCATCAGGCGCCATCATGGTAGAAGTTGACTATCACACAGCTATTTCGTACCTAAAAAAAGAAACCATTATACTACAAGATATTGAAAAAAATTACATCATAATTTGTTATAAAGGTTTACCTTTGGGCTGGGTAAAAAATGTGGGAAACCGATGCAATAATTTGTATCCTACAGAATGGCGAATACGAATGAACACTAGCAATTTTTAAACTTTGGCTCATTATTTGTACACAGAAAATGAAAGCACTTTTTTTAGGAACAGGAACATCTACTGGCATCCCTCAAATAGGGTGCAAATGTGAAACCTGCATTTCTACAAACGTAAAAGACAAAAGGCTCCGGGCATCTGTAATGATAACTGATGGAGAAGACAATATATTGATAGACTGTGGACCTGATTTCAGACAACAAATGCTTGATTACAACATCAACAAACTGACGGCCATAGTTTTAACACATGAACATTATGACCACATGAGTGGTTTGGATGACATCAGACCACTTGGCGACATGAAGGTGTATGCACAAGAACGTGTATTAAACACCATACGCCAAAACATGTACTATTGTTTCGCCGAAAATAAATACCCAGGAGTGCCTCAAATGAGATTGGTGGCTATTGATAATGAAAAATTCAGGATTAACAATACTGTAATTGAGCCCATTCAACTGATGCATTACAAGCTACCTATTCTGGGTTTTAGAATAGGTAATTTTGCTTATTTGACTGATGTAAAAACGATTGAAGATAGTTGCATGAGCCAGCTTGCCAATCTGGACGTACTGGTTATCAATGCATTAAGGCATCATAATCACATTGCCCATCTTACACTGGATGAGGCACTGATACTATCAAAACAAATAGGTGCAAAACAAACTTATTTCACACACATGAGCCATGAATTAGGACCACATGACGAAATTTCACGTCTTCTTCCTGATAATGTATCATTTGCTTATGATGGACTAGTACTTGAATTAGAAAACCTTAATCATGATGAATCTTAATCAAAATCTGCTTATGTTGACGATTAAAAGTAAAGATTGGATAATAGCGTTTGGTTTTATAGCATTGACAGGATGTACCAGTATGCAATACACCTCGCTAGATGTACTTAAACCCGCTAAGGTTTCTTTTCGGAATGAGGCTAATAATCTATTGATTGCTAACAATTCGATTGTTCAACCCGATAAAATGGGACATAAAACCCAGTCATTCAACGACAAAGAAAAAAGCATCACCATCAACACCGACAGCCTTTCCATCTATTGCCTGGGAGCTTTATCTCAAGAATTGGAGACTAAAAACTTCTTCAACACCGTTCAGCTACATGCTAAATCATTGAACAAAACGTTGAACTTCAATAAAATAGTCCCACTAAAGCAAGATTCAGCAGATAGCCTCTGTAAAACATACAATTCGAATGTGCTGCTCACATTAGACAAAATTGAAGTCAATGATGAACTTAATGAGCTATACTCAGCCGAAAATGACGATTACCTTTCTAGTCTGGAGGTTAAACTAAAATCGTTTTGGAGCATTCAATACCCTCAATCCGATCAGCACACCAACATTACATTCAATGACACAGTGTACTGGCAGTCTAATGGAGCAACTAATACCATGGCTAGTTTTAAACTCCCC
>CANIXM010000240.1 GCA_947471245.1 Paludibacteraceae bacterium
CGCCGCATTCAACGTCTCTATCCCAAACTATGTACCTATGTGGTTTAATTTCCTCTTTTGCCATACAAGCCAATTTGCCGATAGGCAAACTATGTGTCCTTACTTTAAATGACTAAATTTTTCAATGTGTTAAGTTTTTTGTGACCTTTTGTGGTTTATTTTCCTCCTTTGTTATAGAAACCAAAAATAAGAGCCAAACAAAAACTTTCTTTGCAAATTTATACATTTCCATTCTTGTATTACCAAACAATGGAAAAATTTAATGAAAATTTAATCTCATGAAACGACCAAGACATATAAACTTTGACACACAAGGAAATAAACAAACAATACTAACTTCACATCCCCTTCCGCCAGCTGGCGGAGGCTTGAGGGAGGCTTCAATCACCGAATATTTATCAACTTATGCAATTGTAATGACAAACGCCACTGAGGATTATTTTTCACCAATTGAATGCAGTATTCCACATTTTCAGTATCAATTGTAAACATCTCTTTCGGATTGCCGACAAAGATGGGGCTTACAAAATAATGGTCGGCAGCTGGTAGTTCAGAAATCAATGGAAGTTCATCGCCCAATGCTATCGGGTATCGAAATTCATTAACTTTGGAAAAGTTTCGCATTAAAATAGCTGGAGTAACTTTAGGACTACAACTAATATACTGGATGTTAGAAGGTACAGGCATGGAGCCATTGGTTTCAATACAATTATAGTAGCCTGAGAAGCAACTCAAAATCTCATCATCCAATTGCAAAGTAGGTTCACCACCCGTCCATATCAACAGATTATTCGGGTATTGACTTTCAAGCAGGAAGTTGGACACCTCATCCTTTATCTGGCTCACAGTCATGTCCACACCTGCGCTCCAATTGGTATCGCAGAAGTTACAATTCTTATTGCAACCAGACAAACGCACAAAAACGGCTGACTTTCCAGCATTGGCACCTTCACCCTGAATGGAATGAAATATTTCTACCACATTCATCGTTCTTTGTAGGATAGCGTCACGGTTCATACCTGCAGTTTGTTTTGGGCGTCTCACTCAGTTCCACTGCCATCAGTAATGGAAACTGTGGCTTAAATAAGTCAAAGATATATTTACTCATATTTTCCACCGATGTTTGAAATGGGAACACATCATTCAGATGACGATGATCCAATGTACTCTCCACCCACTCTGAGATGGGCTTCAAATCCCTATAATCTTGTACAAATCCTTCTTTATTCAGTTCCCCACGAAGAAAAACTTTTAGCACATAATTATGTCCATGCATCCTCATGCACGGATGGTCTGTTGCCAATCCACGCAACTGATGACTTGCAGAGAAATTAAACTCTTTGCTTATAGTAAACATACGAACCTATTAATAATTAACAATTTTACATTTAATTCTAAAACAAAGAAACGAACAACGCTATATTAAGTACAGTTACAATTGCACCAATTGAATAAAGCAGGTACTTTGAAAAAGCCGAGTTTTTATATTTGCCCATCACCTTCTCCGACGAGGTAAGATACACCTGCAGAAAGATGGTGAATGGCAATTGAATACTAAGAATCATTTGTGAATAAATCAACCCTTTGTAAGGATTGGAAATGACAAAAATGATGGCCAAAGCTACGAGTAATGATATCCCTACTCCCATTCGTGAATGGTTATCTTTGATGTCATAAGGCTCTTTATACATCCCCGCGAAAATGGTTCCAGCGGCCATTCCTGAGGTGATAGTAGAAGCTATACCAGCCAATAACAACGCTACTGCAAATATCACCGCTGAATTATTGCCCAATAAGGGGATTAACAATGCTTGAGCTTGTTCTAATTCTGTGACTACCACTTTATTTCTAAAAAATGTAGTAGCCGCCAATAAAATCATGGAGCTATTGATGGCCCAACCAATGAGCATAGAAAACAAGGTATCCAAAAACTCATACCGCAATTGCTTCTTTATTTCCTTTTCGTCTTTCAAATTCCATTGACGGCTCTGGATAATTTCGGAATGAAGAAACAGATTGTGAGGCATTACCACTGCCCCCAATACACTCATGATGATGAGCATCGAACCCTTTGGAAAAGAAGGAGTCACCCATCCACTCACAGCTGCATTCCAATCCACATCCACCAGCGAAAGTTCATACAGAAATGACAATCCTATAATGGACACAAATGCGATAATCCATTTTTCTATAAACCGATAGGAATTGGTATAAAGCATGATCAGCACAAACACAGTTACTAACAACGCACCAGCCCTGAGAGGTATGCCCAAGAGCATGTTTAAGGCAATGGCGCCACCTAGTATTTCGGCCAATGAAGTGGAGACCGACGCAGCCATAGCTGATAAAAGCAAGAACTTAGAATATTTTGGTTGGAGATAGATGCTTGTGGCCTCAGACAAGCAAAGTCCAGTGGCAATGCCCAAGTGTGCCACATTATGTTGCAACACAATGAGCATCAGTGTAGACAAAGTCACCATCCATAGCAAAGCATAACCATAGTTGGCACCAGCAGCAAGGTTAGAAGCCCAGTTACCCGGGTCGATAAAACCTACTGTAACCAACAATCCTGGCCCAATAAACTTTAAAATTTCTAATCCCCCAAAATTGGGCTGATAGTTATTTCTATCTATGTTGTTAAATATCTTGAACATCGAAATTGGCTTAAATAATTAGAAAACACTTAGACAGAGGTCACTGTTCAAATAAGTTTCCAATTCAATGCTTTCCTTCCTTTTTTCTTTTTCTAGCATGGCTATGTTTGCGACCATAAGTGAAATAAATCACAAAACCTATTCCCATCCATAGAAACAATCGCATCCACGTATCGCCAGGCAACGAAGCCATCTGTGCAAAACAAACCAATGCACCTAAAATTGGCACAAATGGTACCCAAGGTGTTTTAAACAGACGTGGTGCATCAGGCTCTGTTTTACGCATAATAACTATGCCAATACACACTATCACAAATGCCAATAGCGTTCCAATAGACACCAACTCTCCAAGTAAACCAATGGGGAAAAGCCCTGCGAAAAATGCAGCAAAGCCTCCAGTGAGTAAGGTGGTAATGTGGGGGGTCTTGTATTTGGAGTGAATTTTGGCAAAGCTTTTCCAAAGCAAACCATCACTCGCCATGGCAAAAAACACCCTCGATTGTCCCAACAGTAACACAAGTACAACCGAACTTAAACCTGCTATAGCACCAATTTTAATAATTGGTCTGAGCCACATTAATGATGTACCAGCTGTATCAATTGCCAGTGCAATAGGCGCAGGCACATTCAAATCTTTATAGCTCACGATACCTGTCAATGTCAAACTAACACCGATGTAAAGAATGGTACAAATCAATAATGACCCTAAAATGGCGATAGGCATATCCCGTTTGGGATTGATGGTCTCTTGCGACAAAGTAGAAACAGCATCAAAACCAACATAAGCAAAAAACACAACCCCAGCACCTGTCAACACCCCTGACCAGCCATACTGTCCCCATACGCCTGTGTTTTGAGGAACAAAAGGTGTCCAATTTTCTACATTAATGTGTCCAATGCCAAAACCAATAAAAAGCAAAATCACTACGACCTTAATCAAAACGATGATGTTATTGAATTTGGCTGACTCTTTGATTCCAATTACCAATAAGGAAGTCATTAACAACACCACAAATACTGCAGGAAAATTGACAATAGCACCAGTAGTATGCCAGCCAGTATGATCAAATGCAAAGGGACTTTGTGAAATTGAGGCTGGTAAATCAACACCAAAATCATGTAAAAAACTGGTCACATAGCCAGACCAACCTACTGCCACCGTAGCGGATCCAAAAAGATACTCAAGTATCAAATCCCAACCAATAATCCAAGCAATAAACTCACCCATTGTTGCATAACCATAGGTATATGCACTTCCCGACACTGGTATCATGGATGCAAATTCGGCATAGCATAATCCAGCTAACAAACAACCAAAAGCAGAAATCACAAACGACAGTGCAACTGCTGGTCCGGCATGCATCTGAGCTGCAGTCCCTGTCAACACAAAAATTCCTGCTCCAATCACACAGCCCACTCCGAGCAAAGTCAAATTGACCGGGCCAAGATGCCGTTTCAATTTATTATTTTTACTATCGGCTTGCTTTTCTAGTTGCGATAGTGACTTAGTAATAAATAA
>CANIXM010000241.1 GCA_947471245.1 Paludibacteraceae bacterium
CAAAAGCATTCGTTATGAACTGTAAAAGTAATTAAAAAATGCACAGAAATAAGACCAATATGTTAGAGAAACGGTAAAAATGTTTACTTTTGTTGACAGTAGGCAAACCAAAACAAGGATGGATATAATTGACATAATAAGAAAACCAATTTTGAATGAAATGCAACTGTTTCGCGAAACATTTGTGACATCGCTCAAGACCGACAATCCGTTACTTTCGAACGTAAACGAGTACATACTCCAAAAAAGCGGGAAACAGCTAAGACCCATGTTGTCCATTCTTGCTGCAAAAATGTGTGGTGAAGTGAACCAAGCGTCCATCAATGGAGCGCTTTCATTGGAACTGCTTCACACAGCCAGTTTGGTGCATGACGATGTGGTGGATGACACACTCGAACGAAGAGGTGTGCCTTCTATCAACGCACATTGGAACAACAAGATAGCCATTCTTTCGGGCGATTATATGCTTTCAAAATCCTTGAATTGTGCTTCACAGACCAACAACCTCAGAATATTAGCTGCCATTTCAAAAATAGGGATGGAACTTTCAGATGGCGAATTATTACAACTAGCAGTAGCCGAACAACTTAAAATTTCGGAAAGTGAATACTTCAAGGTAATCCAAAAAAAGACAGCATTTTTATTCTCCGCATGCACCGAAGTGGGTGGTTTATCAGTGGGTGCTAGCGACGATAAATTGATCCATTTAAGAAATTTTGGCGAATACATGGGCATCTGTTTTCAAATCAAAGATGACATTTTTGATTACACCGAAGATGCTCAGATAGGAAAACCTACAGGAAATGATATTCGTGAAGGGAAGGTCACCTTGCCACTGATACACGCATTAGAAAACGCGAATAATCAGGAAAAAGAAATGGTGATGAACATGATTAGGAATAAAGAATTCAGTGCTGAAAACATCCAATCCATCACCCAATTTGCGCATAAAAATGGAGGTGTAGCTTATGCCGCTAAACAGATGGACCTTTATAAACAGAAAGCGATAGCCGAATTGATTCATTTTGAAGACTGCGAAGCAAAAACATCGCTTGAGCTATGTGCCGAGTTTGCTGCAATGAGAAAAAGCTAACTTCGAGCTTTAAAAATACTTAAGCTCCTTACCTTCTAAGGCTGACAACAAATTATTAGCAAGCCTACTGGCTCCAATCCTGAATAATGAGTTGTCCAACCATCCATCGCCCAGTACTTCTTTGACAATGGTATAGTACACCAAGGCGTCTTCGACAGTGACAATCCCACCCGAAGCTTTGAAACCCCTTTTTTCTCCCGTTTTCTGGTACCATTCCTTGATAACTTTGCACATCACCAATGCTGTTTGCGGGGTTGCTGACACAGGGGTTTTTCCAGTGGAGGTTTTGATAAAATCAGCTCCAGACGACAATGACAGCACAGAAGCTTTGTAAATACTAGATACTGTGGTTAGTGCGCCAGACTCTATGATGACTTTCAAATGTGCTGTTCTACACGCAGCCTTTATTTCAGACAACTGCTCATACACTTCTTGATAGTCTTCTTGCAGAAATTTTCCAATTGGAATTACCACATCAATTTCCGTAGCGCCTTCCATTACGGCCATAGCCACTTCGGCCACTTTGATTTCTATAAATGTTTGAGATGCAGGAAAACCAGCTGCCACAGAAGCAATGCCTACAGATTCTGCCAGTTGCTCTTTCACCACTGGCACTAATGCTGGATATACACATACAGCAGCTACATTGGCATAGCTAGGAAAATGATTGTGAAATTCATTTACATTAGCTACCATGTCAGCTATTTCAACATCTGTATCAGTACCATTAAGTGAAGTGAGATCGATAAAACCTAGGCATTGATTCAAAACTGAAGGATGATTGTTTTGTGCCAGATGATTTTCGAGCAACACATTCACTTCATTACTAATATTGGTATCATCGAACTGTGAATTGAATTGGTTGAATAAGTTGTCAAATTTGCTCATGATGGTTTGTACTGTTGAAATGGATTTAGAGGTAGGGGTATTGTGGTAGATAATCAATCTTAGAACTTACAATTAAACACATATTAACTATTTAAGTTTGTCGTTCTGGTGGTGACGGTCTTTATCTCTTGTGGTTTTCTTTATAGTATTTTGCTCGAGGGCTTGGGTAAGGTTTACCCCAGTTTGGTTGGCAATGCAGAGTAAAACCCACAACACATCGGCCATTTCATCGGCCAAGTCCTTATCCAAGTCTGAAGGCTTAAATGATTGATCTCCGTATTTTCTAACCATGACTCGTGCTAGTTCGCCAACCTCTTCGGTCAGAACTCCAAGGTTAGTCAGTTCGCTAAAATATCTCACACCATGAGTTTTTATCCAAGCATCAACCACATCTTGAGCTTCTTGTATGGTCATGGTTGGGGGTCGTTAAGACGGGCTATGATGGTTTCGTTGCCTCTGGTACAGTCACCCACTTGTACAAACACTTCAGTGCCAACTGGGAAATAAAGATCAACGCGTGAACCAAATTTGATAAATCCCATTTGTTCATTGACATGGCATTGTTTACCTTCTTTGGCATAAGTCACGATGCGTCTAGCTAGCGCACCTGCAATCTGACGAAGCAGTATCTGGGTTTTTTCGGGTGTCTCTATCACCACAGTAGAACGTTCGTTTTCGGTACTTGATTTGGGTAAAAATGCAGCCATGTGACGGCCTTTGTGGTGAAGGGATTTCACCACAGTCCCACTTACTGGATACCAATTGGCATGAACATTTACCACCGACATAAATATTGAAACTTGGATACGTTTGTCACCAAAATACTCCAATTCATCAACTGGTTCTACAACCACTATGGTACCATCGGCAGGTGCCACTACTAGGTTGCTATCTTCTATTTTAATTTTACGACTGGGATTTCTGAAAAAATAAGCAAAAAAGAAAAACACAGATATAGATATTACAAAGTTAACGACTAAGAATATTGAATTGTGCTGTGTATAAACAAAGAAATTGAGCAGCACCAATATAAATAGTACTGTACCAAGTATTACGCGTCCTTCTTTGTGAATCTTAATGTATTTCATACGTAAATTAAAATTTTTGTAGTGGCACATGCCACTATGTATGGATTATGAAATTAAAGAAAAATATCTATCAACAAAGGTATAGAAAAAGTATAAGTAGTGCAAGCGGTGAATTTCAATTTTATTCACATTGGAAAAATCACCCTAGCTCACTGAACATCTTGCATTATTTTCAATCTGGCTCCTACGAACAGCCTATCTGCCGATTGATGGTTCCATTCCATCAACTGATCAGCAGTACAGCCATAATGCTTGGCTATGGAAAAAAACGTTTCGCCTTTCAACACTTGATGTTGTATCTCCTTTTTAGATGCAACAGGCTTTTTTGAAGGTCGTTGAGTCTCCACATTGGGATGCTCTGATAATGAAGATTCACCTACTTTCAGGGTTTGTCCTTCTTTAATTACATTGCCGTCCAAATGGTTTATTTCTCGCAATTCATCCACACTCAAATTGTATAAACTTGCAATTGAAAAAAGGGTTTCACCCCATTTTACAGCATGAATAGCATTGGTCGAGACTTGTTTTGAACTTGGAGATGCAACTTTTGAGGAAACTGGCGTCACCTCTTTTATAGACAAAGTTTGACCTGCATAAAGCATAGTGGTTCTAGGATTAGCCGCCTGCAATTGCTCCAAAGTGATGTTGTACATTTTGGCTATGCTAAATAGCGTTTCGCCTTTTTTCACATAGTGACTTGTGGGCATTTCGGGGTTGCTTTCTGACTTAATAGCACTGGTATTTGATTCAGGCTTTTTGTCCTCTTGCTTAACCAACAATGAAGGTTCCTTTTTTATTGGTTCTGACACCAATACGCTTTCTTCTTCAGCAATTTTCAATTGCTTTCCACGAATAAGCTTTTTGCTTTTAAGGTGATTCATGGCCATTAGTTTATCAGCCCTTACCCCATAGATTTTAGCAATAGAGTTCAAAGTTTCACCTTTTCTGACTTTGTGGTACTGTGCTTGTTTTTTTTGCGAAACCTGCTTCATAGGCTCTACAAATGGCACCTGAGTAAACTGAGAGGATAGCTGTTCGCTCTTGTAGAAAGCAGCACCATCTATCAATGGATTGTTGCCCAC
>CANIXM010000242.1 GCA_947471245.1 Paludibacteraceae bacterium
AAAAAACGGCATTCCAGTGGAAATAGCCATGACCTACAACACTTCTTACAATGAGAATATTCACTCTTATGTGAATAATATCAATACCATAGAAGGTGGAACACACTTAGCAGGATTTCGTCGTGGATTGACGCGTACACTCAAGAAATATGCAGAAGATAGCAAAATGCTTGATAAACTGAAAATCGAAATCAGTGGTGATGACTTCCGCGAAGGACTCACAGCTGTCATCTCTATCAAAGTGCAAGAGCCTCAATTCGAAGGTCAAACCAAAACTAAATTGGGCAACAATGAGGTGATGGGCTCAGTGGACATGGCCATTGGTGAGGCTTTAGGGAATTACCTCGAAGAAAATCCAAAAGCTGCAAAAACCATTGTGGAGAAAGTGATACTAGCTGCTACTGCTCGTCATGCAGCACGTAAGGCACGTGAGATGGTGCAACGCAAATCGCCACTTTCTGGAGGAGGATTGCCAGGCAAACTAGCCGATTGTGCAGACAAAGATCCTGAGAAATGCGAATTGTTTCTTGTCGAAGGGGATTCGGCAGGTGGTACAGCCAAACAAGGTCGTAGCCGTCAGTTTCAAGCCATCCTTCCACTTCGTGGTAAGATATTGAACGTGGAAAAAGCCATGCAGCACAAAGTGCTAGAAAGCGAAGAAATACGAAATATTTACACAGCACTAGGAGTTACTATTGGCACAGAAGAAGATAGCAAGGCACTAAACATCAAGAAACTACGTTATCACAAAATCATCATCATGACCGATGCTGACGTAGATGGTAGCCACATTGCTACTTTGATTATGACATTCTTTTTCCGTCACATGAAAGAGCTTATTGAGCAAGGTTATCTTTATATTGCCACGCCTCCATTGTATTTGTGTAAAAAAGGGAAAACAGAAGAATATTGCTGGAACGACATGCAACGCCAAGCATTTATTGAAAAATATGGTGGCGGTGTAGAAGGTTCGGTACATACACAACGATATAAAGGTCTTGGTGAAATGAACGAAACACAATTGTGGGACACCACCATGAATCCAGAGCACCGCACATTGCGACAAATAACCATAGAAAATGCAGCCATGGCAGACCATGTATTCTCCATGCTGATGGGAGACGACGTAGCACCACGACGTCAGTTTATAGAACAAAATGCTACCTACGCCAAAATTGATGCGTAAAAACAAGAAACAACCGATTAATCTAGTATCTACTATACATTCATAAATACGATTACACCATGAATTTGTTTTGGAAAAAACTTTTTGGAGGCTTTGATACAACTGAAAAATATGAACAAAGTCAAAATGAACTTCTACAATCTATGGTGCGATATGACAATGTCGCAGAATCACCTAAACTGAAAGAGTATCAAGAACTTTTTCATGTGGTGAAGGCCGCTTCATTTCAGGATAATAGACTGACCTTAAAAAACAGAAAGTACAAGGATACCGAAGAATATGCTGTGCTAAAAAAATATCAAAAGCTGCATGAATCTTCTGATATTCAGTTGTATTATCAAGTGTTGAAATCTGAACTTTTGGCTGAATATCTTGAGTTTGAGAAAACGCCTGATTTTGAGTTGCTTGGAGATAAGAAGAAAGTGGCCGAATCGCCAGAATTGACCAAATTCAAAAACTTTGAGCACTCACCGATGTATAAAACATATCGTCGCTTTCATGGTTCCTTTGCAATCAAAGAGTATGAACTGTTGAAAGCTAAAGTGGCTGAACCTGAATTTGTGAAGGCAAATGAATTTTGGGCCAATCCCGAAAGATGGCACACAACTCCCGAATATCAGACTGAAATGAGATTTTATGAGTTGGGTGACTCGGAGGATATCAAGTTTTTTATAAATGAAAAACCTAAACGTTTTGAGGCGTTGAGAGCACTGACCAAAACCTTTGATGATGACTTTCATTGGCAGGAAATCCAACAATCTAAATGGTCTGCCGGATATTACTATTCAAATCCAAAACTGAAAGGTGAACACTCTTTTGCCGATGAACTACAAGCTAATAATCATGGGAAAAATGTGTCAACCAATGCTTGTATATTGAAGCTTGAAACTAAAAAGGAAGCCACCACAGACTTAGCGTGGCATCATGTTCAAGGTTTTATCAACCGTAATTTTGAGTACACCTCAGATGTTTTGCAAACGGCAAAAGCTTTTGCACAAAAGAATGGTATTTTTACAGCAAAGATTAAATGCAATGGTGCCATTAACCATTCACTATGGTTAGGTGCTGGCGAAAAATCACCTCGTATCAGCATTTTTCATTTTGATGGCAAGAACATTAAGGTGGGCGCTGTCAGCACCTCCAATGCCAATTCTACAAAAGTGACTGGTATCTCAGCCAACGATTACTATATTTACACACTCACTTGGACAGACAAAGAATTGGTCTGGAAAATAAATAATGTAGAAGTGTTCAGAAGTCGTAATGACTTTTCTAATCAAGAGATGTATTTGGGTCTCAGCTCCTTTATCTCCAACAAACAGAAAGGAACTACCGGAAGCCTTGAACTTCAGTGGGTAAGGGTGTATTCTTTTTAAATAAAAATCCATAATGCTCCAAACTGAAAAGATAAATGTCTGCAATCTGTTTGACATTGGTGGTAATCAGCGCTTTGTGCTAATTGCAGGGCCATGTGCCATAGAAACGGAAGAGATGACCATGCAAGTGGCTCGCTATCTTAAAGTAATTTGCCAGGAACTTCACATCCATTTAATATTCAAATCCTCATTTGATAAGGCCAATCGCTCGTCGGTAAACGCACCTCGTGGTGTGGGGATGGAGCGTGGCTTGGCCATTCTCCAACGTGTAAAAACAGAGCTTAACTTGCCAATAGTGACAGATGTGCACGAGTCGTGGCAGTGTGCACCTGTGGCACAAGTGGCTGACATGCTGCAGATACCTGCTTTTCTTAGTCGTCAGACAGACTTATTGGTAGCAGCAGCCAAAACTGGCAAAATAGTGAATGTGAAAAAAGGACAATTCATGGCACCGTGGGACATGAAAAACGTGGTGACAAAACTACTGGAATCAGGCAACTCGAACATTCTTCTCTGCGAACGAGGCACAAGTTTTGGATACAACAATTTGGTGGTGGACATGACCGGATTGGTAGAAATGCGCCAGTTTGGATACCCAATTGTGTTTGATGCTACCCATGCAGTACAAAAACCAGGAGGACAAGGCACTAACACAGGAGGTAATCGTGACATGGTTCCCTATTTGATGCGAGCTGCACTTGCTGTAGGTGTTGATGCAATTTTTGCAGAAGTGCACCCCGATCCTGACAACGCATTCTCCGATGGTCCCAATCAGATTCATCTTTCCAATATCAAATCCATTTTACAACAAGCAGTAGCAATTGATGACATCACCAAAAGTTTTGAGATGATCCAGACTCAGAGCCAATTCACTGTCGCAGCTGAAATTCCAACACAGACCCATTCCTCAAGACCTACTATCAAACTATTTTTAACTGATGTAGATGGCGTGCTTACCGATGCTGGCATGTATTACTCAGAAAACGGTGACGAGCTGAAGAAATTCAACACTCACGACGGGATGGGATTGCAAATAATCAGAAAGGCAGGTATCAAGACAGGCATTATTACCTCCGAAAACACAAAAATGGTAGAACGCAGATACAACAAGCTAAAGTTGGACTATCTCTATCAAGGCAAACGTGAAGGTGGAAAGTTGGCTGCAGCACTTGAGATATGCGAAAAAGAGGGTATTAGCATCAAAGAAGTAGCATATATTGGCGATGATGTTAACTGTTTGGATTTATTATCAGAAGTGGGTATGGCAGCTTGTCCAGCTAGCGCGGTAACGACCATTAAGCAGCTACCAAACATTATACACCTTTCAAAAAAAGGAGGAGAAGGTTGTGTTCGTGAGTTTATTGAGTTGATAATGCGTAGAAGTGTTTTGTAACTCAACGAAAGCATCGTCAAGTATTACTCATCTAATTGTCTATTCATGGATTTTGTAGCTAGAAGTAAAGAAGTTTTTAATTCTCAAATCACAGAATTACAAAAGCTGTCTGACCGAATCGGTGAGGAGATGAACCGTGTAGTGGA
>CANIXM010000243.1 GCA_947471245.1 Paludibacteraceae bacterium
AAGTGATCCAGCTGGGGCTCGAACCCAGGACCCCATCCTTAAAAGGGATGTGCTCTACCAGCTGAGCTACTAGATCGTTTTTTCAAAAGCGGTTGCAAAGATACGCCTTTTTTTTAATTTCACAAAGCATGACATGAATAAATCTACATTTTGTTTCCATATCACTCACCAATAATCTGAATTACAAATAGATAAATTGATTAAAAAATCACAATTTTATTACTTCTCTGCATTCTTCACTCTCGATAGTGCAAGAAATAAGCTATTAAGTTATTAAACAATTGCTTTCACAAAGGCAAACTTTTGAAGTCACCTAGCCCCTGAAATGAATATGACTGTAAAAGCAATCAATAGATGCAAATTTGCTTTTCATTTACATCAAAAAAATTGTATCTTTGCAATCGAACGCTATCAAAAAATCAGCTTTTAACGCTTAACAATTAACTGTCTGACACTTAGCTTTTCAGTCTAAATATAAATCTTTACATCTGCTTATTCCTATTTCAAATTGGATTATTTATTCTACATACTTCTTACCATCTTATCTTCAGCCTTCTTTTCGGGCTTGGAGATTGCATTTGTGTCGTCGAACAAACTACGTTTTGAGCTGGACAAAAAGCAACGAAGCATCACTTCGTCCATTCTTTCAGTGTTTTATGACCATCCGCAGCAGTACATATCCACAATGCTGGTGGGCAACAACATCAGCCTGGTCATCTATGGACTATTGATGGCACAAGTACTGGAACCACATTTAGCCATCATCCACAGTCCCATTCTCATTACGCTTCTTCAGACACTTATAGCAGGCACATTGGTGTTAGTGACTGGAGAGTTTTTACCCAAAATAATGTTTAGAGTCAACCCCAATCTGTGGATGCATGTGTTTTCAGTCCCTTTATTGGTATGCTATGTAATAACTTTTCCAGTTTCTCGTTTTACCACCTGGCTTTCTATCATTATACTTCGTATTTGCAATATTCGCATCAGTAGAAACATTCAAGACAATGCTTTTTCACGCGTGGATTTGAATTATTTAATCCAAGAAAGTTTTGACGGTCAAGACAATAAAGAAGAATTGGAAAACGAAGTCAAAATTTTTCAAAACGCACTTGATTTTTCAAAAGTAAAACTGAGAGACTGTTATGTACCACGCACTGAGATTATTGGTGTGGATTTCAACACCGAAGTAGATGCACTTAAGCAAGTTTTTGTGGAGACAGGACTATCCAAAATTGCAATCTTTAAAGGAGATATTGACAATATAGTAGGCTACATCCATTCATCTGAAATGTTTTCTCATCAGGTAGAATGGCGCAACTACATCAAACCTATTCCCATTGTGCCCGAAAACATGGCTGCTCAGCGACTGATGAAACTTTTCATGTCACAAAAAAAGAGCATCGCATTGGTAGTTGATGAGTTTGGGGGCACAGCTGGCATCATCACATTGGAAGACATAATCGAAGAAATATTTGGTGAAATAGAAGACGAACATGACAGCAGAGGCTACACTGCCGAAAAAATTAATGATTATGAATACCTATTCTCAGGTCGATTGGAAGTTGAAACAATTAATTCAAAATTTGATTTAGCCATACCAGAGTCAGACGCCTACGAAACCATTGCTGGATTTATCCTACATCATCATCAGCATTTTCCAAAACTGAATGAAGTCATACGCATAGAAGGATTCACACTTAAATGCATGGGAGTGACCAATAATCGAATAGAAATGGTAAAGCTTTCACTAGATAAATAATGTGTGGTGTGTGAATCAACATTTTTTTGTATATTCGTGCCCTGAAAATTCAATAGAAAAAACAGTATAAAAAAAATAAAAAAAATCTCTTAAAATGGCAGTATTAGAAAGAATTAGAAGCAAAGGTGTATTATTAATTGGAGCAATAGGAATTGCGCTTTTGGCCTTTGTGATAGGTGATTTTCTTCATTCGGGTTCATCTTATTTCAATAAATCACAAAACGTAGTAGCCAAAATCTGTGGCGAAGAAGTTGATATCAAAGATTTCAATCTTGCAGTAGAACAAATGACTGAAGTCTATAAAATCGAAACTGGCAAGGCAGAGCTCAACGAACAGATGACCTCAGAATTGAGAAATCAAGTGTGGGAAATGATTGTGAATGAAAAAATTCTGAACAATGAAGCTAAAAAACTTGGTTTGGCTGTAAGCACTGACGAACTATCAGAGAGATGTATTGGAAAAAACACCCACCCACTTATTGCTCAACGTCGTGGCTTTGCAGGTAAAGACGGACAGTTCAGTCGCGAGATATTGGTAAAATTTCTTAAAAGTCTAGACCAAACGCCATCAAGCGAAGAAATGAGACAACAAATAGCTAGTTTGAAAAATTACTGGGCATTTTGGGAAAAAACGGTAAAAAACAGCATTCTACAAGAAAAATATGCAGCACTTATCAGTAAGTCTGCCACTGCCAACAACTTGGATGCAAAAATGAGTTTTGAGTCCCGTCAGTTCTCAGTGGATGCGGCTTATGTAGTGGTTCCTTATTTTACAATTGCTGATGCTGCCGTAAAAGTAACTGATGCCGAAATAAATGACAGATACAACAAGCAAAAAGAACAATATAAACAAGACGAAAACTGCTCGATGAAAATCGTAGTGTTTGATGTTAAACCACTAAAAGAGGACTTTGATGCTGCTAAAGCATGGATGGACAAGTTGAGTGGTGAGTTTAAAACTACAGATGATGTGGTGGGACTTGTTAACTCCAACTCGGATGTAATGTATGACGGTCGCAAATACACACCCAAAACCGTTCCTGCACAATTGAAAGATTTTGCTTTTGGTGGTGCCACTGGCGATATCTATGGCCCTGTATTCGTTAACAACACTTACACCATGGCACGCATCATGCAGTCAGGCATCAGCCAAAGTGACTCTGTGAAAATTCGTCACATTTTCTTATTGGAAAAGGACGCAGCAAAAGCAGATAGCATCATGGGAGCCATCAAAGCAGGAGCTAATTTTGGTGAATTGGCAAAAAAATTCTCAGCTGTTAAGGAATCAGCAGAATTAGGCGGAGAGCTCGGATGGATAGTAGAAGGCATGCCAGGGATGGACAAATCCATCAATGTAGCTTTTGAAAAAGCTGCAGGTGAGTTATTCACATTGAAAAACACACAAGGCCTTCAAATCATACAAGTGCAAGAAAAAACGGCTTCAAAACCCAAAGTAAAACTAGCTATTTTGGAACGTAAAGTAGTGGCAAGTGCTAAATCCAATAGTAAAATTTACAATGATGCAAAAGCATTTGCAGCCAACAACTCTGCCGACGAATTCGAAAAACGTGCTAAAGCTAGTGCTTATGTAGTACGTCCTATCAATGAGATTTTGAAAGCCAATCCCGAAGTAGCTGGACTTCAACAGTCACGTCAGTTGGTTCGCTGGTGCTTCAAAAGTGCAAAAAACGATGTCTCAGATGTGTTTGAGTGTGGTGAGCAATTTGTAGTGGCACTAACTACAGAGGTAAACGGGAAAGGCTATCGCTCTTTTGATAAAATGAAAGATGCAATCAAAGCCGAAATCATTAAAGACAAGAAAGCTGAACTTATCATCAACAATCTATCAGCACAGTTGCAAAAAACACCAACCTTGGAAACACTAGCACCAGCACTACATACGGACATCAAATTTGCACCAGCAGTTAATTTTGCTTCTTTCCAGTTCGGACCTGCTGGTATGGAATCAGCTTTGATTGGCAAAACATCAGCCTTGGCATTAAACAAAGTATCAGCTCCTATCAAAGGCGTGTCTGGTGTGTATGTAGTACGTACTAACAACAAAGTGGTCAATCCACAACCGTTCAATATCAAAATGGAACAGCTACAATTGAACAGTCGTATGAGCTATTCATTGCCTTACTTGAGCATACAAAACTTGAAAGATAAAGCTGAGATTGAAGATAATCGCATCAATTTATTCTAATTTTTTGACGCACAAAATTTAAGTACATTAGAAGACGGAATGAGTTATTTCATTCCGTCTTTCTTTTATGGTTAAGTTTGTGTAACTTTGCAACAAATGTAAAGTTCAATTGCCGGTCCATTTA
>CANIXM010000244.1 GCA_947471245.1 Paludibacteraceae bacterium
CTGTGATGAAGGTAGAGAAAAGCAAGTGCTTGCGAATCCGCAGCACCGTATCATAGCTCGCGATATCGCTAAAAAAAGCATCGTACTTTTGAAAAACACAGGGTCAATTTTACCATTAAAATCAACTAAAAAAATTGCATTGATAGGACCACTTGCCACATCCAAACTAGATATGTTGGGGTCATGGAGTGTGGCCAAGTATGATGACAATGAAGTAATAACGCTCCATGATGCACTGCTAAAAAGAGTGGGTAAACATCATCTTTTCTACGCTCAAGGTTGCCAAGTGGAAGATACCAGCACATTAGGATTTACTGCAGCTATAGAAGCTGCAAAAGCTGCTGATGTGGTCGTGGTCAGTGTAGGCGAGAAGCGTGAAATGAGCGGTGAGGCTGCATCGCGGTCTAATCTACAACTGCCAGGCGTACAAGAACAATTGATAAAATTACTTTATGAAACAGGTAAACCTGTGGTGGTGCTCATCAATGCTGGACGCCCATTGGTGTTTAACTGGACTGCAGACCATGTCCCCGCCATACTCTACACCTGGTGGCTGGGTAGCGAAGCAGGCAATGCCATTGCTGACGTGCTGTTTGGCGACTATAACCCATCAGCAAAATTGCCCATCACTTTTCCTCGTAATGAGGGTCAAGTGCCTATTTATTACAATCATCATCATACTGGTCGTCCACCTGTAGAAGATAGTAATTCGGCGGAATACAAAGGAGGATATCTGGACTTGGTTTACAGCCCCAAATTTCACTTTGGATATGGGCTGAGTTATACCACCTTTGAATACAGCGATTTTAATATTACTCCATTAAATGATGGCGATAACTTAATCAAAGTTGCATTCACTATTACCAATACAGGCAAAGTGGCAGGTGAGGAAGTTGCTCAATTGTACATCCGAGACCGTGTGTCCATGCCCGTACGACCTGTGATGGAGTTGAAGGATTTTACGAAATTGATGTTGCAACCATCCGAAAAGCAGACTGTAGAATTTATTCTCAACAAGGAAAAACTTTCATATTATGATAAAGATATGAAATGGGTACTAGAACCAGGCACTTTCGAAATTATGGTAGGAGCTTCGTCTAATGATATAAAGTACAAAGTCGATTTTGTGGTATCAAGGTGAATTAGTTGTGTTGTTATTGAATGTTAATACTTTAGATTAGTTGTAGGGTAGTAATCTTTTTAACTGTCATATTAGAAAGCTTACCTCTAAATTTTGTTTAAATGAAAAAAAATAAAATTCAATACCTGCTTGCTTTCGTTTGTGTGCTTCTTTGTGCATGTGATGGCATAGATTTGAACATTCACCAGCCATCTAATGACACAACTCCAGTATTAACAACACTGACGGTCAGTTCAATAACCGATACTACATCTGTTTGTGGCGGAAATATTACCAATGATGGAGGTTCCAAAATCAATTCGCAAGGTATTTGTTATAGTCGGACAAGTACTCCTACTTTAAAGGACAGTGTGGTAGTGGATAAATTTGGCTTGTCTACTTTTTCATGTAAATTGACACATCTCAAAGGAGCACCAGCCTACTTTGTTCGTGCTTATGCTACCAACAGCAAAGGCACAAGTTATGGCAATGTGGTGACTTTCTCCACGGCCAACCCCGTAGGTTATCCTGTTCTATCTACAAATTTTGTTTCAATGATTACCACTTCTTCGGTCGTGAGTGGTGGTGTAATCACCTCTGATGGTGGAAGTCCTATTATTAGTAAAGGTGTTTGCTGGGGTAAGAATACTAACCCAACCATACAAGATAGTGTGTTGACCGACGCCACTGTACTTAGTACTTTTGTGTGTCAATTAAACCACCTTACACCCAACACATCCTATTACATCAGGTCATTTGCCACTAATATTAAAGGTACAAGCTATGGCAACCAAGTGAGCTTTACCTCGCTTCAAGTCATTCTTCCACCATCAAACACTGTGACTGATATTGATGGGAATGTGTACAAGACCGTAACCATTGGAACTCAGACGTGGATGGCAGAAAATTTGCGAGTGACGCATTATCTGAATGGAGAACCGATACCAAATGTTACAGCTGATGCAAATTGGAAGAATTTATCTACTGGGGCGTATTGCTCATATAAGAATACAAACAGTATAGACACTATCACTAAATTTGGAGTGCTTTATAATTGGTATGTAGTAAATGACACACGCCAAATTGCACCAAATGGGTGGCACATGGCTACAGAAAGTGAATGGAATACGCTTATAGCATTCGCTACAGCAAATGCCGGTATTTCTTCTACTCCACCTAAAGCACTGGCTGCTTCCACCGAATGGTATCTTTGGGGTGATGATGGTACTCCAGGAAAGGACATCTTCAACAACAATTCGACAGGATTCACTGGTATGCCTGGAGGATATCGTTTAAGTTGGGATACTTTTGGCTTTCTAAAATCAGATTGTTTTTGGTGGACCAGCACTAACAAAGACGCTAATAATGCAACTTATGTACAAATTAGTTATGCGAACCCTGCTGTAATTGTTATACCTATTGACAAAAAAGATGGAATGTCTATCCGTTGTATAAAGGACTAAGGTAGGTAAAATTTTGAACGTTGATTGATTATTGCGAATGATACAATGAATTAGATATTACAATCAAGGGTGATGAATTAAAATCGTAAGCAGTCTATAACCTACTAGAAATAAGCTGAGCAATCTCGCTCATTTCCTCCGGACTCAGCTTTAGCTTAGGGTTACGGAAATTCATATCCGCCTCACTGTTGATTGGGATAAGATGAATATGTGCGTGTGGTACTTCTAGCCCGATTACGGTAAGACCAATCCTTTTACACGGAATAGCTTTTTCAATCGCCACTCCTACTTTCTTTGCAAACACCATCATGTCTGCCAGCGTTTTATCATCCAAGTCCAATAGGTAATCCACTTCAAGTTTCGGAACAACAAGCGTATGCCCTTTTGACAAAGGGTTAATATCCAAAAAAGCGAAGAAGTCTTCGTTCTCCGCGATTTTATAACATGGAATTTCTCCCGCAATTATTTTGCTAAAAATGGTCATAATTTCGAAGTCTTGTGTCTATTTTTTTCTGTAACGTTTTGGGTGGGTACGCGATATTAATGCCTTCGGCGATAATTGCTTCGCGATATTTGCCTTCGGCGATATTAGCTACGCGATATTTGCCTTCGGCGATAATTGCTTCGCGATATTTTGCCTGCGGCGATATTAGCAGCGCGATATTAGCCTTCGGCGATATTAGCTATGCGATATTTGCCTTCGGCGATAATTGCTTCGCGATATTTTGCCTTCGGCGATAATTGCCTGCGGCGATATTTACTTTGTGATATTTTGCCTGCGGCGAAAATTGCTTCGCGATATTTGCCTTCGGCGATATTTACTTTGTGAAATTTGCCTACGGCGATAACGACTTTGTGACTTAGTGTCTTCGTGTTCAAAAAATGCTTTATCAGTCGCCCCATGCGACGTCTCTTCAATTATCAATTATCAATTATCAATTATCAATTATCAATTATCAATTGTGTTCAGTGGTTAACCCATCTATTTCGTTTTAGA
The DNA here is from genome assembly GCA_947471245.1 of Paludibacteraceae bacterium. Classification (GTDB taxonomy): domain Bacteria; phylum Bacteroidota; class Bacteroidia; order Bacteroidales; family Paludibacteraceae; genus Paludibacter. Next base: position 3,581 of record CANIXM010000244.1, read on the forward strand.
ATCAGTTTTTTGATAATAGATGCTTTAGAGCGAAATCTCTATTACTTCAAATTCAATTTTTCCAGATGGCACCTGCACTTCGGCTTTGTCACCAACTTTTTTTCCCAGCAGACCTTTGGCTATGGGAGTAGTCACAGACAGTTTACCTTCTTTGAAGTTAGCTTCACTCTCAGATACAATCATATAGGTCATGATTTGATTGGTAGAGGTGTTTTTGATTTTCACCCTTGTCAGAATTTGCACTTCTTTGGTGTTGATCTTTGATTCGTCTATCATTCGAGCTGAAGCCACTGTTTCTTTGAGCAAAGAAATTTTCATCTCCAACATACCCTGTGCTTCTTTGGCTGCGTCATACTCAGCATTTTCTGATAAGTCACCTTTGTCACGTGCCTCTCCTATGAGTTTCGAAATGGCGGGACGCTGTACTCTCTCCAACTCATTCAACTCATCAACTAATTTTTTATAACCTTCAGCGGTCATATAAGTTACTGCCATATATCTTGTCTTTA
>CANIXM010000245.1 GCA_947471245.1 Paludibacteraceae bacterium
AAAACATGACAAACACAAATCCAACACTAAAAAAAAAGGTACTCTTCATTGATAGAGATGGTACCATTATTATAGAACCAGCTATTACATTCCAAGTGGACAGAGTTGACCAGATAGAATTTTTGCATTCTGTGATTAGAAATTTGCATTTTATTCGCCACAAACTGGACTTCGAATGGGCGTTAGTAACCAATCAGGATGGACTTGGCACCGATGTGTATCCTCAAGAAAACTTTGATGCTGTGCAATCCATGTTTCTATCTATCTTGAAAAACGAAGAAATTGAATTTGATAACGTGTTTATTGACAAATCCTATCCAGAAGACAATTTACCTACTCGTAAACCTGGAACAGGCATGCTGACGGAGTATTTCTCGGAACAGTACGACTTAGCAGGTTCGTATGTAATAGGCGACAGGATTACAGATGTACAATTGGCCAAAAACCTTGGTTGTAAAGCCATATTTATCAGCAATGACATGGAAATTGTCCAAAATCAGGGATTGGAATCTTCATTGGCTCTACAAACCCAAGACTGGAATACGATAGCCGAGTTCTTATTTGCTGGCGAACGCACCGCCACTGTAAAGCGAACTACCAAAGAAACAGACATTTATATCCACATCAATCTAGATGGATCAGGAAAATGTGTAATTGATACTGGCTTGAAATTCTTTGATCACATGTTGGAACAAATAGGTCGTCACTCGGGTAGTGACCTCACCATCCAAGTCAAAGGTGACCTCGAAGTGGATGAACATCACACCATCGAGGACACGGCTATTGCATTGGGCGAAGCATTAAACAAAGCAATAGGCAATAAACGAGGAATTGAACGTTATGGATTCTGTTTGCCGATGGATGACTGTTTGTGTTCGGTGGCATTGGATTTTGGTGGAAGAGCCTGGTTGGTATTTGATGCAGCGTTCAAACGCGAGAAAATAGGTGATTTACCCACGGAGATGATTCTTCATTTCTTCAAATCACTCAGCGATGCGGCCAAAATGAATCTCAACATCAAAGCCGAAGGCGAAAACGAGCACCACAAGTTAGAAGGAATTTTCAAGGCTTTGGCAAAATCTATCAAAATGGCTGTAAAACGTGACATTTATCAATACGAACTTCCTAGCACCAAAGGAATGCTGTGAAAACCTGTCATCCTATTGACAAACAGCAATTTACATATTTTGACATTGCTCCTTAATAATAATAAATACTCAAAATGAACTCTCAAAAATTTCTACTTACTATTTTATTTATAATATGTTTAATCACCAACATTGTGGCACAACCCGCAGCTGCTGAGCCGCCACGCTTGGTGATAGGCATCATGGTGGATGGACTACAGCAAAAACATTTGGAGTTGATGTGGCATTATTTTAATTTGAATGGATTCAGACAAATCATTGAAAAAGGAGCAAATTGCGTTAGTACAAACTACAATATACTCTCTGGAGGTAATGCCTCTGATGTGGCTTGTACAATGACTGGGAGTGTGCCTTATTTCAATGGAATATCTGGAAACTACTATTTCAAAAGAGAAAGTATTGATGTTACATCCATTATACAAGATGCTACCCAAGAAGGAATAGGTACAACATTGACCGTATCGCCAAAAAATTTATTGGCAAGTACGGTGGTTGATGAGTTGATACTGGCGAATGATAAACGAGCTAAATGCCATGTTGTAGCCATCAACCCTGAGGATGCTATCATGATGGGTGGACATACGGCCAACAGTGTATCATGGATAGACGACGAAAAACTACAATGGGTGACAACTGGATTTTACACCAACGGGCTATCAAAATGGGCTGACGATCAAAATATCAACGGTACATTTTCTAACCTTGCTACACGTGCCTGGAAACCACTGTTTGACATCAACTCTTATCTTTCGCCAGCTATAAATGAAGACAAAAAAAATGGCTTCACCTATGACCCTAGCTCGAAAAGAAACAAAAACACCAATTCAACCATCATCAAAAACACACCATCGGCTAATGAGTTGGTAACAGAACTGGGCATACGTATCATCAATGAAGAGCAACTGGGCACTGACAACATTCCAGACATGCTTATGCTACAATACTCAGTAAGAATTCCTAATGAGAAAACAACAGCCCTCAAATCGGCAGAGAAGGAAGACATGTACATGCGGTTGGACAAAAACTTAGCAAATTTGGTGCAATCTGTCACTGAAAAAATAAGTTTGGACAAAGTGCTAATTGTGCTCTATGCCAATCAGACAGATGCCCATTCGGCAGAAGAACTGAAAGATAAAAAAATCCCATCGGGGCAGTTTAATGCAAGTCGTTCGTTGGCATTGCTCAGCAATTACCTAATAGCACTCTATGGGCAAGAAAAATGGATCTCGGGATACTATGGCAGAAACATATTCCTTAACCGACACAAAATAGAGGAGAAGAAGAAAAACTATCATGAAATGCAACAAGTGGTAGCCGATTTCATGATCGAGTTTGAAGGCATACAATCGGCCTACACCGCTTCACAAATGCTGAATTCGGGAGCGAACTCTAACATAGAAGTTGAAAAAATAAAAAACTCACTGAACAAAAAAAGCATGGGAGATGTAGTATTTACGTTGCTTCCAGGATGGATAGAAGTAGATGACAAAAAAAATCCTGTAGGAGCATCAAATGGTATAAAAAACCAAACACCGCTTTTTTTCTTTGGTTGGCAAATAAGGCCACAGAAAATCACAACTCATTATGAAATGACCGACGTGGCTCCTACTCTTTCCAAAATTCTAAACATATCCATGCCCAATGCTTGCATAGGCAAACCGATCACGGAGATAGTGAGAAAGTAGATGCGTCATTTGATGAATAGACAATTGATTTAAAAACAAAATGAACTACAATTTTGACGAAATAATTGATAGACGAGACACAGATGCCATCAAATTAGACAGATGCCATGCTCTATTTGGCACAGAAGATGTGTATCCACTGTGGGTGGCCGACATGGATTTTCGTACGCCAGATTTTATACTTGATGCGATACGTGCACGGCTTGAGCACCCCATTTTAGGCTATTCGAATGTCCCCAAAGATTTCTTTCCCCTCACCATCCAATGGATCAAAGACCATCACCAATGGGAAGTTTCTCGTGGGTGGATGGGATTTTTGAATGGCATCGTACCTGGAATAGCTTTTGCGGTTCAAACCTACACCAACGAAGGTGACGAAGTAATCATCCAACCACCAGTGTATTATCCATTTATCCATGTGGTGAATAACAACAATCGTAAGTTGATTTACAACCAACTTATTGAGCGAGATGGACGCTACGAGATGGATTTTGAGAACCTAGAAAGTCAGATTACAAGTCGTACCAAATTACTGATTCTTAGCAATCCACACAATCCAGGTGGACGGGTATGGGACAAAGCGAGTTTAACACGACTAGCCGAAATCTGCGCAAAACACAACATCGTGGTAGTGGCAGATGAGATACATGCCGACATGACTTTGACTGGACACTGGCATACTCCATTTGCCACCGTTTCAGAAGTTGCTGCTAACATCAGCGTGACTTTTATGGCACCTAGCAAAACATTCAACATCCCTGGGTTGGTAAGTTCCGTGTACATCATCCCTAATCCTGATTTGAGAGAGAAATTTGTTACTTTTCTACAAAAATCGGACTTAACAGGGGGAAACATTTTATCTTATGCCGCCACAGTAGCAGCATACGAACATGGTGAGCAGTGGCGCCAACAAATGCTTGAATATGTAGAAGGTAATATCGCCTTTCTCAAAAATTTCTTAGCGACCCATCTCCCAAAAATTAAACCGATGATGCCAGAAGCATCGTTTTTGGTGTGGTTAAATTGCCAAGAATTGGGGCTTAAAGATACGGACGAATTACATCTCTTCTTTGCTCAAAAAGGGAAACTGGGACTTAACAAAGGAACCACTTTTGGTCCTGGCGGTGAGCAACATCTACGCATCAATGTAGCTTGTTCACGAATAATATTGGAAAAAGCATTGATGTCACTCGCCAATGCTGTCAAGGAACTATAAACGACTTATTGAATGGACGTAAAAATTGAACCATCG
>CANIXM010000246.1 GCA_947471245.1 Paludibacteraceae bacterium
TGATGATTTCACTGCTAGTCAATGGACAAAAATATGTTATAAACGCTGTGGACAAAAACTTGCCACTAGCTCCTTCTGCGTTCAAAATGGGTCATCCTGGCCCAGCAGGAAAAGAAATCCTGTTCAATAGCCGATACATGACTTTGGGTGGCAAACCCATTATCCCTGTGATGGGTGAAATGCATTATTCACGCGTTCCTCGTGAGGAATGGGAACCTACATTGCTAAAAATGAAAGCATGTGGCGTGAATATCGTGGCTTTCTACATCATTTGGAATCACCATGAAGAGATAGAAGGACAGTTCGAATGGTCGGGCAATAAAGATCTAAGAGCTTTCGTAAAGTTGATTCACAAACACGGCATGATGGCATACCCTCGCATTGGTCCATGGACTCATGGAGAGGTTCGCAATGGCGGTTCCCCAGATTGGATAGTGGATAAAAAAATAATGGAAGACCGATCCAATCATCCAGTTTACCAGTATTATGCAGAGCGTTACATGGCTCAAATGAGTAAGCAAATGGAAGGCTTTTACTACAAAGAGGGTGGTCCAATAGTAGGTGCACAGATTGAAAACGAATATTGGTTTGCTCAAAAAGGGGAGGCACATATCAAATGGATTAAGAAAACGGCTCAGAAACTTGGCATAGATGTACCACTTTACACGGTTACAGGATGGGGCGATGTGTCAGTACCCGAAAACGAAGTCATCCCACTTTTTGGAACCTATCCAGATGCACCATGGAATGCAGACCTCAAAGAGTCTGAAAATGAAGCCGACTTTTCCATTTCCGACTGGAGAGTAAGTCAACAGCCAAAAAAAGGAGAAAAACCATCCAATAAATACCATGTAAACTTTCTGCTGTATCCCTATTTTACCTGTGAAGTGGGCATTGGGATTCAGAACACCTATCACCGCAGACATGTGATCGATGAATTAGACGGTTATGGTCTCATCATGAGTAAGCTCGGTTCAGGAAGCAATTTGGTAGGATACTATATGTTTGCAGGCGCCACCAATCCACAAGGTATAAATACCACCTTAGAAGAAGAAGAGGATAACACAGCCTACTACACCACTGTGCCAAGCAAAAGTTATGATTTCCAAGCACCAATCCGCGAAAGTGGAGAAACCACATCGGCATATCGTCAAATCAAAAAACTACATTATTTTATAAATGAATATGGTGGATTACTAGCACCAATGGACACCTACGTGGGAAATCAAGATAAAGACGATTTAGAATATGGGGCCCGCGTGAAAGACAATTCAGGCTTCGTATTCATCATTAACTACGAACGAAAAGGGCCAAAAGACGATAAAGAAACAGATCGCTTCTCCATTAAACTGAAATCTGAAACCATCACATTTCCTTCAAAAGGAGTAAAACTAATCGATTCGACCATTTGTATATGGCCTATTAACTTGACATTGGATAAGTTACAATTGAAATATGCGACAGCACAACCTCTTTGTCAAATAGGGAACACCTTCTTTTTTACACAAAGCAACGGCATTAACCCCGAATTTTGCCTAGATGCTAGTGCCATTAGTGGTATCAACAGCTCCAGTGGTACTGTAAAAAAGGAGAAAGGGAAATACATTATTTCTGAAGTTACACCAGGCTTTAACAATCTGATAGCTATCAATGGAAAATCGGGTCAGCACTATCAATTCATTGTTCTAAACAAAGAAGAAAGTAAAAATGTATGGTTGTTCAATGAAGGGGGAAAGAAAGAACTCTATCTTTCTGATGCAGCATTGACTATGAATCAGGGAAAGCTTGAGATTTATTCGAAAAACAATAAAATTTCATTTTTGAAATTTGGTAAAGAGTCAAGAAAGCTAACAGGAATGGTGGAAGAAACGACTTCAGCAGGATTATTCACGAATTATAGCATAGAAGTACCTCAAAAAACAATAATACCTGAAATCACACCCAAACACATACTTGAAGATGCACAGTGGCTAAGCACCAATGAAATAGACACGCTCAAGACGTCAGACGTGTTAACAAAACGCTATTTCATTAAGGAATTTAGTTTGAATAATCCTGCAAAGATAAAATCAGCCATCCTCTATTTGGCTCCCGAAGTAGCTTGTAGAATTCAGGTAAATGGAATTTGGATGAACCAACCTATTATGGCTGAAAAGCTAAATGTTTTGGATTTTTCAGGTTATTTACACGCAGGTGAAAATAAATTAATCGTGGAATTTCCACTCACCAAAGGTAAAAAGGCATTTGCAGCTAGACTGATAGTGGAGCATCAAAACGCTGACAAATTCAACATGACAACCAACTCAAGTTGGATGGGAAGAGATGATTATATGCGACCAACACCTTTCTTCCCATCACACTACGCTAAGTTTGGAGAATTAGAAAAAATGAAAATTGTAAATAAACCAGCATGTTTCGACAAGCTTGAATACAATGGATTTAAAGAATGGACCATCAAAGTGCCCGAAAACTACCAAGAGGGACTCAATGCAGCCTTTATGCACATCAGCTATGTGGGCAACACAGCCCAGCTATATGCAGGACATAGACTATTGGAAGACAATTTTAACAACTTTGATGTTTGGCCTATTGGCTTACACCGCATGGATATACCTGTAGGTGGCAAAGACATCACACTATCCATCAAGCCACTAACTCCAGCATATAAAATCATGTTTGACCGCACGCCGAGCGATGACTTGATTGAAAAAGCCATAATCAAAGAGGTGAAGATTATTCCTGAATACAAAGTCGTAATTGAGCAATAATAAAAAATTGATGCTAATCTAGCATTACTTTGTTGTAAATAAATAAAAAGATGTAACACCTGTTGCTTATAAATTATAGCACTTACAACATGTAATTTAGCTAACATAAAGACCAAATTGTGTTCGTTAAATTTTACTCCAGGCTAGCATTTTGTTGTTTTTATTTTGTAAGTTTGTTTTTATTCCTTTATTGTAGTAGTAATTGATAAAAACGATTGTTCGCAATTTTATTTTTCCAATTACTCAGTGAGAGTGAGATGACTTTAGAAATTGAATCTGTAAAAAGACAAGAGTAGCATGAGAAAAATTACATTTTATATCCTTCTAGCAATTAGCACGATAAATATCTCTGCACAAAAATACGAAGGACTAGCGCAAACACCTCCTATGGGTTGGAACTCGTGGAATAAATTTGCGTTCAACTTTGACGAGAAAGTGATTAGAGAAGTGGTGGATGCATTTGAAAAAAATGGATTAAAAGACGCTGGATATGAATACATTGTCTTGGATGATGGATGGATGACCAAAGAAAGAGATGAAAATGGCAATCTGGTTCCAGACCCTCGCAAGTTTCCAAGTGGCATGAAAGCCTTAGCTGATTACATTCACTCCAAAGGGTTGAAATTTGGAATATATAACTGTGCTGGCACCAAAACATGTGGTGGCTACCCTGGAAGTGCTGGCAATGAATACCGCGATGCAAAACTGTATGCTTCATGGGACGTTGATTACCTAAAATATGACTGGTGCAACACCGACAAAAAACATGCACAAACGGCTTATTCAACGATGCGAGATGCCATAAAGGAAGCTGGAAGACCAATGGTATTCAGTATTTGTGAATGGGGACTGAACAAACCGTGGGTATGGGGCAAAGAAGTAGGACACCTGTGGAGAGTTACTGGCGACATTGCTAACTGTTGGAATTGTTCTTACACGTTTCGTAAACTTTCTACCCATGGCATTCTACCACTATTAAACATTAGAAAGCATGATAATCTGCGAAAATACTCAGGTCCAGGGCACTGGAATGACTATGATATGCTAGAAGTAGGAAACGGGATGTCTGATGCCCAAAACAGAAGTCACTTTGCAATCTGGTGCATGCTTTCATCACCACTCATATTGGGAAATGACCTTAGTAAAATGCAATGGGAAACAATCAATATCCTAACTAACAAAGAATTAATAGATATCAACAAAGACTCACTAGCAATAGAATGTTTCAAATACAAAACACTGTGGAATATTGATATATGGGCTCGCCCACTAAAAAACAATGCATGGGCTATCTGTTTTGTAA
>CANIXM010000247.1 GCA_947471245.1 Paludibacteraceae bacterium
AAAATATAATGGATAAGAATTCTATCATCGGTATTGTTTTAATCGTTTTGATTTTTCTAGGTTACTACCAAATCACCAAGCCCACCAAGGAGCAGCTTGAAGCTCAAATGAAATACAATGACTCGATTGCACTGGTTCAACAAGTACAAGCCAAAGCAGAAACTGTCAATAAAAATCCTCTTTCTAAAGACTCTCTACTAGCTAATGACACTACTTCCAAATCTGATTTGGCTGATGCTTATGGCGATTTTTCGGTTGCTGCATTTGGCAAGGAACAATTCTACACTTTGGAGAACAAATTAGTCAAACTATCAATCAGCAATAAAGGTGGTCGGATTTACTCTGCCCAACTGAAAAACTATACTGAAAATAACAAGAAGCCGTTGATTTTATTCGATGGTGAGGAAAGTAGCTTTGGATTCACATTGGTGACCAAAAATAACCGTGTGATGAATAGCTCCGATTTGTATTTTGAGCCATTGTCTCCCGTAACCACAGATATCAAAGGCAATCAATCCATCACGCTACGCTTAAAAACTGCTGGAGCTGCTTACATCGATTTTGTTTATACATTACCTTACAATGACTACATGCTTAACTTTAATGTCAAAGGAAAAGACATGAACACTGTAATGCCGACAGGTACAAACTCATTGGATTTGAAGTGGATATCCAAGATACGTCAACAGGAGAAAGGTCGTAAGTTTGAAAATCGTTACACTCAACTTAGCTATAAATACTTAGCGGATGATGTTGAAAAACTCAGTGAAGGAAAGGATGATACCAAACAACTCACCACAAAAGTTCGCTGGATTGCTTTCAAAGACCAATTCTTCAGTAGTATTCTTATTGCTGATAATGCATTCACATCTACTACGCTGTCAAGCAAAATGGAAGCAGACAGCTCAAAATACTTGAAAACCTATACTGCCAATACCTCGGTGGCTTTCGACCCTACAGGTTTGACTTCTACCTATTTCAGAATGTATCTAGGCCCAAATCAATACAAGATTCTTTCTTCGTATGACAAAGGAAAATCAGGTGAATCTGAGTTGAAATTAAATGACCTTATTCCTCTCGGATGGGGAATTTTTGGATGGATTAATAAACTTGCCATTATCCCGATGTTCAATTTCTTTAGTGGTTTTTTGAGCAATTTTGGTCTTATCATTCTCTTGCTTACATTGGTGATAAAATTAGTGCTGTTTCCACTCACTTACAAGTCGTTTATTTCTTCCGCAAAAATGCGGGTGCTAAAGCCAGAAATAGATGAGTTGACAGCCAAAATCCCTGCCGATAAAACCATGGAACGTCAAAAGGTATCCATGGATGTGTATTCCAAAGTAGGTGTAAGCCCTATGGCTGGATGTCTTCCTGCCTTGTTGCAAATGCCTTTCTTACTGGCACTGTTCAACTTTTTCCCAGCTGCCATTGAGCTTCGTCATCAAAGCTTCTTGTGGGCATCTGATTTATCTACCTACGATTCAATTATCAGTTGGGATACTTACATTCCTCTTATAACTCCATATTTTGGCAATCATATTAGCTTGTTTTGCGTGCTATTTACAGCCGCTACCATTGCTTCTACAAAAATTAATATGGACACACAAGGCGGAGGTACAGAGCAAGTTCCAGGCATGAAATGGATCATGTATCTGATGCCATTGATGTTTATGGTTATTTTCAATAGCTATGCATCAGGATTGAGTTATTACTACTTCATCTCTACTATGATTACGCTTATCCAAACTTACGCCATCAGAGCCAGTGTAGATGAGAAAAAACTATTGGCGCAACTTCACGCCAAACGCAACAGCAATGCAAAGAAACCTGTCAAAAAAGGCGGTTTTATGGAAAGGCTTGAGAAAATGCAACAAGAGCAACAAAAAGCCATGAGTGCTCGAAAAAAGTAAACTATTATTATCTTATTGATACGAGGCGTATGTTGCAGGGTTTTGGCTTCGCATGATACGCCTCATGTTTTTAATACAATTTATTTATGCAAGTTAAAACCAACCACTTACTTTTAGCCTGTTACATTGTTCTCGCACTGACTGGATGCAGAGATAAATCTAGGTTTAAAATCAAAACATCAGAAAGCAGAATAGAAGTGAAAATCAAGCGTTTTGATCAAGCCTTAATTCAGTTGGATAGCAAAAACCCCAATGCTGTAAAGCAACTGTACAATCAGTATCCAGAGTTTCTGCCCGTGTACACCTCTCAAATTCTTGATATTCAGGCTTCAGATACGTCGAAAATTGATAGCCTATTTCGCCAATTCAGTGTAGATAAGCAATTTTCGAATGTCAATAAAAAGACCATGGAAACCTTTTCTGATGTCACTGATATTGAGAAATCCATTTCAGATGCTTATACCTACATCCGGCACTATTTCCCCACAGCTAAATTGCCTGAAATATACTTTTACGTTTCTGGGTTTAATCGGTCGGTGCTCATGACAGATAAATTTATAGGTATTGGAACTGATTTTTATTTGGGTGCTGATTATCCTCCCTATAAAGACATTTCTTATAAGTATCTGTTGTATAATATGCGGCGTGAATGTGTAGCAACGGATATCGTCTCAGCTACATTGTTTCGAATGTTTATAATCAATAGCGATGAGGATAGATTGCTGGAACACATGCTGTTCAGAGGGAAAGTGATGTTTCTGTTGTCAGTGTGCATGCCTCAGGAGTCTCAAGCAGCCATCATGGGATACAAACCAGAGCAGATGGAGTGGTGTGAAAAGTTTGAGAAAGATATTTGGGCTACAATGCTAGATCACAAGGACTTATTTTCATCAGACAATCAGTTGATACACAAATATCTCAATGAAGGGCCTTTTACAGCTCCCATATCTCAGGACTCGCCTGGCAGGGTGGGTACTTGGATAGGACTTCGAATTATTGAAAGTTATATGAAATCGCATAAAGAAATTGACCTACCTACCTTGATGCGAGAAACTAATTATCAAAAAATCCTCCAAAATTCTGGCTATAGACCTTGAGAATGATTTGCCTAATATTTAAGGTAAATTAAACCCCTATAAAGAGACATGAATACTTCATCCGCACTCATCTCCAAATAACACTCCATAATTGGGTTGAAGAATGCTATGTTTATCATAGTTAGGAAGGAAAAAACCTTAACTCATTGAAGTGCCAGCACATTCGAATTGTCTCATTAAATCCAACTATTCTAACAAATGATTTTTTGAGGATATTCTCGCCATTATCCTTCTGTATAATATGACCTAATTTCGATGATGGATAATTGGGTCTTATTATTTGTAATGTGGTGTAATGCCAGTAGATTCTACATGAATTAATGCATAAAAAAAAGGTGAGACTTTTCACAAAGTCGCACCTTTTATGAGTGTGTATTAGCTTGTAAGGTTAATTAAAGATTGTATCAAAAAGCGTTTGGTAAAGTAAGGCTATTTAATTTCCTACCACAACACAAAAAACATGTTTAACAACATATAAACCAAACACCTTGAGGATTGGAGAATGAAGTTGAATCAAGCTTATTATTGACATGTTTGATGGTCGTAATTTCAATAATCAAAAAAACATACTCATTTTGAAAATAACAAGAATATTTACAACAACACATGATAAATGTATTTATTACACTTCCCCCTATTTCATTAGGTTATAGACACTTTCACACTTTACAAACAAATTATTTAACATTTTTTAATAGTGTCGGCGCATTGTATTTGATACAAATAGGTATATATTTGTCGCAGTAGTACTTTAGAACTATTCAAATAGTCCTTGTGGTTGATGATTTTCGCTTTTTTGACTTTATGATTTATTTATTCAAATCTTATTCCTGCGATTATGAAAACAACTATTACATTCCAAATGATTCTTTTGTATAACTTTACTCATACACAAAGAATATTGATCACAGGTGCTTTTATCCTATTTTATTCAACCATTGTGTTGGGGCAAGACATTCCCATGGCAAAGGCAGCTCGAATGATGACTTCATCAAGAATAGAGGTAAGTGGTGCTTCAACTTATGATTGCATGTGGCTAATCACCAACCCTACA
>CANIXM010000248.1 GCA_947471245.1 Paludibacteraceae bacterium
AACTCAATGTGGATAGACACTTTCAGTGGCAACTTCCATTTACCATTGACAATTCCAAACAAGCTGTATTTGCCTTTAATGGAGAGGTATTCCATGGTCTGAATCCTCAAGGATTTGATGACAGTCAGTTGGACTATCTGCAGTCGCATTTGAGAATTTTCAGTGGTTTGTACGGTCTGTTGCGCCCATTGGACTTGATGCAGGCTTATCGATTGGATGTGGGTGATAAGTTTCATGTGGATGGAAAAAACCTCTACGCCTTTTGGGACTCAAAAATTACTGAGTCCATTAACGAAGCTTTTGAAAACGACTCCCACAAAGAAAAGGTATTGCTCAATTTGGCTTCGGGTGAATACATAAAATGTATCAAACGCCCGTTGCTAAAGGCCAAAGTTATAGACTTTGAATTTCTACAAAGTGTGGATGATGGCTACAAACCGATAGTAGTATATATCAAAAAAGCCCGCGGTATGATGGTGCGCTATGTGGTGGCAAATCAAATAGAACATTTAGCAGATCTTAGAGGATTTTGCTCAGAGGGATACTGGTACAATCCACAGCTCTCTACGCCAACTAAGATGGTTTTTACAAGGTAGATAGCTAAAGCTCAAATTCTATTCACCTTACCCATTCACCAGATTGGCGGTATGGCATGCCACGAGTCCTGCCGTTTCGGTGCGTAGGCGGGTGTTGCCTAGAGTTACAGGAATGAATCCGGCTTTGATGGCAGCCATTACTTCTTCTTCGCTGAAATCGCCTTCGGGACCAATAAGAATGAGCACATCGGTGTTTGGCTTTAGCTCAGTGTGTAGTTGTTTCTTGTCTTGTTCGTAGCAGTGGGCTATGAATTTTTGTGGTTCTTGTGCTGTGCCGATACATTGCTCGAAAGTGGATAGTTCATTCAGAACAGGGAAAAATGGATTTTTGGACTGCTTGCACGCCGATACGATGATTTTGTGGAGGCGGTCAGTCTTTATTTGTTTGCGCTCGGAGTGCTGGCAGAGTAGGGGAGTGATGGTGTGAATGCCTATCTCGGTGGCTTTTTCGACGAACCACTCTATGCGTTCGATGTTTTTGGTAGGGGCTATGGCAATGTGGATACGCGCCATTGGGAGTGGAGCTTCGGTTTTGGATAGTAACTCCACGCCACATCGCTTGGGATGAGGGAGTGTGATGCGTGCTTGAAATGCATTGCCTATCCCGTCGTAGATGGTAATCTCACTGCCAGCCGTCAAGCGCAGCACCTTAACGGCATGAAGCGATTCTTCCTCGGGGAGAATCGCTTCATGATTAATATTCGGGGCATAAAAGATTGCCATATTCTGTTGCTTAGTATATTTCGCCTTTAGCAGCCAAAAGAGTATTTTTCAATAATGACACGATGGTCATTGGACCTACTCCTCCAGGAACTGGAGTGATGAAGGAGCATTTAGGTGCTACTTCGTCAAATTTCACATCACCACTAAGTCGGAAGCCACTTTTTGTTTTGTCAGACGGCACACGAGTAGTACCCACGTCGATGACAGTAGCACCATTTTTTACCATATCAGCAGTCAGGAATTCGGGCATGCCCAGCGCTGCAATGATGATGTCAGCTTGCAGACATATCTCTTTCAAGTTGTTAGTACGACTGTGACATACAGTAACGGTGGCATCGCCAGGATATCCTTTTTGCATCATAAGCGACGCTACAGGTTTACCCACGATATTGCTACGACCTATCACCACGCAGTTTTTACCAGCAGTAGGAATATTATATCGTTTCAATAATTCAATGATGCCCGAAGGAGTAGCTGACACATAGCAGGGTAGCCCGATGGACATACGACCAACATTGACAGGGTGAAATCCATCCACATCCTTGCGATAGTCAATGGCTTCGATTACTTTTTGCTCCGAGATATGTTTTGGTAATGGTAGTTGTACAATGAATCCATCCAAGCTGGTATCTTTGTTTAGTTCGTCAATTTTAGCCAATAGTTCAGCCTCCGTTAGATCGTCTTCAAAAGTTATTTTGGTAGATGTAAAGCCCACTTGTTCACATGATTTTACTTTGTGAGCCACATACGTTTCACTTCCACCATCATGCCCCACAATGATTACAGCTAGGTGTGGAGCGCGTTTGCCTGCTGCTACCATCAATTTTACTTCTTCGGCAATTTCTGCCTTAACTTGGTCAGCAATGGCTTTTCCGTCGATAAGCTCACCCCCAACCCCTAAAGGGGAGTTTGTGTTTGATTTATTTTCCATATTATTCTGCCTGTTTTTATATCAAAATTAGTCTTACATTCATTTCTTAATTCTTATCCCCCTTTAGAGCCTGTCCGCCCACTGGCGGAGGCTAAGGGTCTTATTCCCCTTCAGGGGTTAGGGGTGGCTACCTCCTCTTCCCAATTTTCAATTTCCCTTGGCTTACAGTAGCCATTTTCATCATCTTGCTGGTTTGTTCAAACTGTTTGAGCAGTCGGTTTACCTCCACGATGGTGGTGCCACTTCCCTTGGCTATGCGTTGTTTGCGACTTCCGTTCAGCGAGCTAGGGTTGGCGCGTTCGTAAGGAGTCATGGAGTGAATGATGGCTTCAATGCCTTTGAAAGCATCGTTGTCCACTTCCACATCTTTCAATGCTTTGCCCATGCCAGGTATCATAGCGGCTAGGTCTTTGATGTTTCCCATTTTTTTGATTTGTTGGATCTGGGAAATAAAGTCGTTGAAGTCAAATTGGTTTTTGGCAATGCGTTTTTGAATGCGGCGGGCTTCTTCTTCGTCGTATTGCTCTTGCGCTTTTTCTACAAGTGATACGATGTCACCCATTCCTAAGATACGGTCGGCCATACGCTCAGGGTGGAATACATCCAATGCATCCATTTTTTCGCCCGTACCTACAAATTTGATGGGCTTGTCCACCACCGAACGAATAGAAAGTGCCGCACCACCACGTGTGTCACCGTCCAGTTTGGTAAGGATGACACCATCAAAATTAAGGCGATCATTAAATTCTTTGGCAGTATTGACAGCGTCTTGACCAGTCATGGAATCGACCACGAATAGAATTTCCTGAGGTTGAATGGCTTTTTTGATAGCTGCTATTTCAGCCATCATCATTTCATCTACAGCCAGACGACCCGCTGTATCCACGATTACTACATCGTTTCCCCTTAGTTTAGCTTGTTTGATGGCTGCTTCGGCTATGGAAACTGGGTTTTTGCTGTCAAGGTCGGAGTACACAGGCACGCCTATTTGTTCGCCGAGGACTCTCAATTGCTCTATAGCAGCCGGACGATACACGTCACAAGCTACCAACAATGGGTTTTTACCGCGTTTGGTTTTAAGCAGATTGGCAAGTTTTCCAGAGAAGGTCGTTTTACCCGAACCTTGCAGACCCGACATGAGGATTACGGTAGGATTGCCTTTGAGGTTGATGTCCACGCTGGCACCGCCCATCAGTTCGGCTAGCTCGTCGTGAACGATTTTGACCATCAACTGGTTGGGCTTCAAGGAGGTTAGGACGTTTTGTCCCATTGCTTTTTCCTTTACCGTTTCGGTAAATGTTTTGGCTATCTTATAGTTGACGTCGGCATCCAATAGGGCTTTTCGAACATCTTTTAGCGTTTCGGCTACATTGATTTCGGTGATTCTACCTTCACCTTTTAGGATCTTAAACGACCTTTCCAGTCTTTCACTTAACGATTCAAACATCTATAGTTCAATTAATATTTAATGATTAACAATTAATAGTTTAGGTCGTAATGACTTTGAAATCACATTAATTATTAGAGTGCGCAAAGGTAAAAAAAATGCACCATTCAGCAAAGTATTTTTATGTATAAACACAGTCATACTAAATATCGAACCATGCACTGATATTCGATCAATCTTCTTATCTTTGATGACGAACATTCCTGCTTATGGTTTGTTTCTTGAGAAATAATTAAATTACAGTAAATGAGCACAAACTTAATAGAAACACTCAATTGGCGTTATGCCGCAAAAAGAATGAACGGTGCTAAGGTGTCGGAGCAGCAACTTGAAACCATTCTCGAATCCATTCGCCT
>CANIXM010000249.1 GCA_947471245.1 Paludibacteraceae bacterium
AATTTTACCTTGAGCGTCGGCAGGCAAAAGTTCAGGACTTACAGGTGTGTCCAATACATCTAACAAAATCTTTTCGGATGAAGCATCCAAAGTCTGTGCAGCCCATCCCACCAAATACCTCACCAAGGTTTTCGGAACACCACTATTCACTCCATACATCGACATGTGGTCGCCATTGTAGGTAGCCCATCCCAATGCTAATTCCGACAAATCACCAGTTCCAACCACCAGTCCGTTACGCTTATTAGCAATATTCATCAATATCTTGGTCCGTTCACGTGCTTGTGTGTTTTCATACGTCACATCGTGCACTTCTGCGTCATGTTCAATGTCTATAAAGTGCTGGTTACAAGCATCAACTATGGATATTTCCATCATTTCTACTCCCAATACCTTCATCAGATTCACCGCATTGGAATAGGTTCTGTCACTGGTTCCATATCCGGGCATGGTGATGCCCACTACTCGTTTGCGGTCATAGCCTAGTTTGTCGGCAGTTTTCACACATACCAGCAGCGCCAGTGTGGAGTCTAAACCTCCTGAAATGCCTAAAACCAAGGTTTCGGCATTGGTGTGTTGCCAGCGTTTAGCAAGTCCTCCTACTTGAATGGAGAATATCTCTTCACAACTTTCTTGTCGGGTGGATAAAGGGGGAACAAACGGAAATTTGTCAAAACTTCGCTTTATAATTGTGCTTTCTCGCTGCACAGCATCAAATTGAATCGTCCTATAAACTCTATCTGATCGTTCGTTAGCATAGTTAGTATTACACATCCTGTCCCCACGAAGCCGTTCTACATCTACATCGGATATGATAAGTTGTGGTTCGAACGAAAACCGCTTAGAGGCAGCTAACAATACACCATTCTCGTAAATCAAACCATTGCCTGCAAATACCAAATCGGATGTGGACTCGCCTGCACCAGATGAACAATACACATAGCTTGCCGAACAACGAGCCGATTGCTGTTCAACCATCTTGCGTAGGTATTGATGTTTACCAATCAGCTCATTGCTAGCCGAAAGATTGAAAAGGATGTCAGCACCGTGAAGTGCTAACTGTGAACTAGGAGGGATGGGTACCCACACATCTTCGCATATCTCAATACCAAAAGTAAACTCTCCGTTGGAAAACAAAAGATCAGTGCCAAATGCCACATCCTGATTACAAAACGTCACTGTACTGGATTTTGCGGATGAACCTGGAGCAAACCATCGCTTTTCGTAAAACTCATTGTGATTCGGCAGGTTGATTTTCGGAACAGCTCCTAATATTTTTCCTTGAAACAATACCACGGCGCAGTTATACAATTGATTGCGCACGGCCAACGGTACACCCACAATGATTACTGTAGAAAGTTGTTTGGATGCCTCTGCCAATTCATGCATGGCCTTGTGCGCCGCTTGATACAGGTGCGCTTGCGAGAATAAATCTGCACAAGTATATGCAGTAATGCATAATTCAGGAAAACAAATCACCTCCACATGCTCGATGTCAGCTTTTTGAGAAAGCTCGATAATTTTACTTACGTTATAGGCACAGTCAGCCACCTGTAGCTCTGGAATAGAAGCAGCAACTCTTACAAATCCGTGTTTCATAATTTCTTTAGTTTATAATGGTAGTAGTCTGATGACATCCAGTATTTAACAAGTATAAAAATGGTGAGTGGGTAGGATTAATTATTCTAACAAACAAACAGTAGGACCATGAATCAATTAGTTAATCACCCACATGTCACTTAAGTCGAGTTGTGGTTTATCTTCCAGATGATCTTATTAAATCAGCTACTTTTGAATTTATGCTATCAGCTTCAAGGAGCTCTTCTAAAGCGATGTGCATTCTATAACACCAAAAATTGTTAGGGCTACTAGGCACATTGATTCTTTCCTCTGATGGATCACTTCTGCGTAGGTTGGCATCCAATGCCATCCAATCTTGCCATGGAAGAATCACCCACATGGCCGACGAGAACAAATGCTGATTAATAATCCGTTCTGCAATCCAAGTATCACAAATCTTGGGCGCAAGACCATTCATCCCAAGTATTTTGTTGTAAAACCGTCGTGTAGCCATTTGGTCTTCTTCCCACCAAGCTCTTAGCGTACTCATATCATGGGTCGAAGTCGTACAAACTGACAAGTACGGTGCATCTGAAGGTAATCCAAATTCCATTCCTGATTTTTTTGGCATCCGCTGAATCTCAAGGCTGGCAATTTCTAACTCTCGCATCACCGAAGGCACAGACTCGGGAATCATCCCAAGATCTTCGCCACACACCAGCATGTTGGTCGATGCAATTAACACAGGCAGTTTTCGTAAAGCGGATTCTTTCCAGAATTCATTGTGTCTGTGATAAAAATAATCAACATAAATCTGATCAATCACCTGTTGTGTTTCCACAGGAAGTTCTTTGAAAGTTGCCGATTGGTGGATAGCAATGCGTGGATGATACTTTCCTTTTTCGTTGAAGTCTTCCAAAAAAACAACTTGACAATGAAGGGTGAAAAGCCCATTGCGTATCAATTCATCCTTTGGGCTAAGCTTGGTGCTAAGGGCGTCAAAGTGCTTTTGTATTTTGCGTTGGGTGTCAAATTGTGGCTTAAATATGTAAAAGCCTGTTGTTTTGTTTTTATTCAAATACAGACTCACAGCCTCTGGAGTGTAAATTCCGAATGTGGCTTGAACAACGGAATCATTCAAATAAGGTTTCAATAATCGATCCTCATCCCATTCCAACCCTCGTTGCTCCAACTCTTTGACTGTAAACGGCAGTGCAGGGTTGAATCTTCCTGTAAGCCCCCATACGGCATCGGACGGTATTTCCCAAATTCTAAAAAAGCCCAAAATATGATCGATGCGATAGGCATCAAAAAACTGAGACATTTTATCAAACCTATTGCACCACCATTTGTAATTGTTTTGTGCCATCACATCCCAGTTGTAAGTGGGAAATCCCCAGTTTTGACCTGTCACCGAAAAATCATCGGGTGGGGCACCAGCTTGTACGTTGGTGTTGAATAAATGTGGTTTTGCCCAAGCACCCACGCTATAAGGACTGATGCCAATGGGAATGTCGCCCTTGAGAGCCACACCTTTGGATTGGGCATACTGATGTACTTCGGTAAGTTGAACGAAAGCATGATATTGCAAAAAAAAGAAAAATGCCACTTGATCAAAACTGCTTGATTGTGGGTTGCAAAGTTGATTCACGTCTGCGTCATTGTACACACTATGCGTTGGCCATGTGGAAAAATCGGGCGTTTGGTATAAATCACGCAGGTATGAAAACACGGCATATTCTTTCAACCACAACTCATTTTCAGTGAAAAACAACTGGTATTCTTTGGAGTTGAAAACATGCTGTTTTTCTTGATTGTAAATGAGTTGAAAGTACTCCCATTTTACATCCAACACATTTTGATAGTCGGCAAAACTCAATCGATTAAACTCTTCTTTCCGTTTAGCAAAATACTCTTTGAGTTTTTCATCTTTCAACTCTCCCATCAATTCCAAATTCAGATAGATGGGATGCAGTGCAAAAATAGAAAGGGCATTGTATGGGTATGAATCATTATTGTTGTGATACAGAATGGTGTCGTTGATAGGCAAGGTCTGAATGATACGCTGGTTGGTTAATTTCGCCCAATCGACCATGAGCTTCAAGTCATTGAACTCACCGACTCCAAAACTAGTGGATGATCGAAGTGAAAACACTGGTATGGCTACACCAGCACCTTTCCAATTGGGAGTGCTTCGATTGAAATGCTGATCATTGACAATTACATAGGTATCATCTGGCAGTTGGGTGATGACTCTGTTTTTTCCAACTTCCCACGATATCACTTCATCAGTTGCAGTATCTACCAGTAAATATTTATATTCCAATGCATTTACAAAATCGCTGCTATCAACTTTCACCTTCCAAAACGGAAATTCACTATCATCGAGTTTGATTTTCTTATTCACATCCCAGCTACCAAGAGCTTTTTGATTGCCCACAATGGCAATGTGCTGATTGGATTCAATTTGTGGGCAAATCAG
>CANIXM010000250.1 GCA_947471245.1 Paludibacteraceae bacterium
CACCCTCAACGATGGCGAAGCTGACTCTTGACTCTTGATGGTTGGAATCAAAAACAAAAGTATCCAGAAAGCAATGTTTCTCATCATTCGGATATAGGATTAACTGATTCTTTGACTATTTTTCCTTTTGTGGCATCCACTGATAAGCTCCCAAATCGGGCGAGTTACCGATATTTCTATCATTGCCCAACATATCTAAAGGATATTTTGCTGCTATCACTTTATTGGCCAAACCGCGAGCTTTAGAAACTGAATCAAGTCGAAAATCAAAATACATATCTTTTTTGGAAAGATATTGTATGACTTTAAAAACCGTATCATTCTTAGCAAACCATTTAGTATTTTTAAATTGAGGGGTGGTGAGTGGTGCCGTTCTTTTGATGTAGTTGGATTCAAAATTCCCATTATACGTTTCAGGAAACAAGGTCGCCAAACTAAACTCATTTTCCACACTGCCAGTGATGATGCAGTTTTGAAAGTTAGATTCCATTGGCGCACACCGCTCCATATTCATAATCAAAAGCGCTGGAGTTTTGTCTCTAGAATTTTTAATAAGTCCAGCCAAATCACTATTATTGAAATAGTTAGCAATCGTACAATGGATAAATGAATGTTTTCCGCCTTTGATATACACACAATAACTGCCTGTGTTTGAAATTTCAGTATTGGACACATCCAAATTACAATTTTCAGATTTTAGTCCCGTGGTGGTAAAATTATGAATGCGTGAATACTCAATCTTAATATCTGATGTTTGATTCATATCACTATTCGTAGCAAGGATTCCATAAGCACCGCCATTCATATACACATGTTGCAACAGGTGATGATGTCCCGCTCCTTTCAAAGTCACACCGCCCCATTGACCCCATATATTATTATACGGAAAATGTATATCAAACTTGATGCTATCTAATCTATCGCCCCGCATCAGGATGGGCTTCTCGAAGCTACCGTTGGCTATGAGTGTGCCTTTAACTTTTAAATTTCCATCCTTGTGAAAATACAACTTACAACCAGCACTGATGGTCAGTGTTTTCAATGAATCAACAGTCAAATCGCCCATTATTAGGAATGGCTTTTGAGCCGTCAAAAGGCTATCAGAGCTTATCCTTCTGTTTTTCATCAGGATAACATCTTGACCAATAGCATTCAGAACTACTTTTTGCTGAACAGAACCACAAGTAAAAGAAATGGCGTCCTCCACCAATACCGGATTATCTGAGTTGTTGGGATTAACAGTTACCGAGACAAACACATACACACTGTCGTTGGGTCTCAGTTTGATGTTGGAGAATTGATTGTCAGCACTCACCATTCCATCCACATTCATCTTAAAAATAGACGACTTTCCACCTGACAAGGCTATGGCGTTTATCAATAGCTCCGAATTGCTTTTGTTGTATATCAAGAATTTGTTGGTTACACTACCCACCGATGTAAATACGGTGTCAAATCGAACAGTATCAGTAGAGAATGACAGTTTTCCAGCACCTCCACTTTTTGATAAATCATCGTTACATGAAAGCGTACCGAACATAAAGAACCAAATCGCAGCTTGCAACCAAATCCAATTTCTGAACAGCTGCAGGTATTTCGTATTTCGCATTTGACATTATTTAGACCAACATAACGAGATTATTGGAAATTTATTTTTCAGCAAAATTACTTCAAAAGATGGCTTAATCATTATTTTTGGAGTATATTTGTGTCATTATTCTAATAAAAATTTACCATGGCTAGTCGTAGAAAGCTAAAAAAGACCATTCAGTTTGTAACCACCGAACTAATTACTGAAATTTACTTTCGATATTTAATCAACAACAAGGTTGATGCTCAAAAAATTGAGAAAATGGTGCTTGGACTCATCACATTAAGCAGAGAGTTTCAGTTGCGATCCAATCACATAGACGGCAAAAGCAGTCCTCATCTCGTAAAAGCATACTACAGAAGACTTTATGGCGACTGGCAACTGGCTGTCGAAAAAATGATCATGGAAATTCAAACCTTATAATTTCTCAAAGCCTATTGGATTCCGATAGGCTTTTTTTATTCTACAAACATTTTGGCTTTGTAAAGTTTTTGGTGGGTATTCCATAGAAAACACATGAATGGCTTGATGTGTCCCATCTGCTTAAAATGATTCATTTGTGTAAAACTTGATTTTACTCCATTGTCTGTCAAGCCAATTTGCCGATAGGCAAAACTTTGTGTGTCCTTAATATTTTTTTATCACTAGAATAAACTAAGTTGTTGCAATTATTACAATGCCGAAAAAAATAATTATTTTTGAGCTATTGAAATCAAAACAAAGCATTAAACATTGCCGATGAAAACACATCTGAGCGACAAGATTACTCTCAACAGAATTGCTAAACGATACTATCAACCCGATGATGCGTTCGAACTGGCAAGGGTTACACGTCTGGAAAGAGTAAATACTCAAATCTACGAAATAGAAAATCAAGGATCTAAACTTGTAGCAGATGAGATAGAAAGCCTTATAAAGCTAAAACAATCCAAAGGTGAAACCTGTGTTCTCGGTCTCACCAATGGAAAATCGATGACTGGTATATATGCCGAACTGATAAAAAAACACACGGAGGATCAACTTCAGTTTTCCAATGTTCATGTAGTGTTGCTTTTCGAATACTATCCCTTAGTTGACATGAATCGTGGCTGCTTGGCACAAGTAAATGAAATGTTTCTTCGCCATGTAAACATCCCACAAGCGAACATACACACGCCCTACCGCCACATTAACGAAAAATCAATACTTGATGCCTGCAAGGAATATGAATCACTGATTGAGGCGCTTGGGGGAATAGACTATCAGCTACTGGGCATCGGGCGAACAGGTAATATCGCATTCAATGAACCTGGCACACAAGCCATGTCGAAAACCAGACTTGTAATGCTGGATGCAATGTCAAGAAAAGATGCATCTAAGGTTTTTGGCAGTGTCGAAGAAGTTCCCATTAGTGCTGTAACTCAAGGTATCAGCACGATTTTAAAATCAAAACAAATTGTACTACTGGCTTGGGGAGAACACAAAGCACAGATGCTAAAAGCCACTGTAGAAGGCATGGTGACAGAAACAACGCCCGCATCCTTTCTCCAGCATCACCATAATGCAAAAATAATTTCCGATTTGAACGCTGCAAATGAACTCACACGCATCAGCAGACCCTGGCTTGTCACCTCATGTGACTGGGATGATAAAATGATACGTAGAGCCATTGTGTGGCTGTGCCAGCGAGTGAATAAACCCATTCTCAAATTGACTGACAAAGATTATGCAACGAATAGTCTGAGTGAATTACTGGTCAATTATGGATCGGCTTATGATGTAAACATTCGGATATTCAATGACCTACAAAAAACAATCACTGGCTGGCCTGGAGGCAAACCCAATGCCGATGACTCCAGCAGACCCGAACGGGCATTGCCTTACCCTAAAACGGTATTGGTTTTCAGTCCACATCCGGATGACGATGTGATATCTATGGGTGGTACGCTGAAAAGATTAATTGACCAAAAACACGAAGTGCACGTAGCCTATCAGACCTCTGGTAATATCGCTGTGGCTGACGAGGAAGTAGCCATCTATCTTAATTTTGTGAAAGGTTACCAGCAAATCTTCGATGCAGAAAATGCTGATGCAAGTACAAATCTAGAAAAGATCTCATCAGGTTTAGAGCAAAAAACGATGGAGACAGCTTCTGATTACAGCAGCATTTTGAAGCTAAAATCCCTTATAAGAAGGTGCGAAGCAATGCAAGCATGCAAGTACCTCGGCATCCATTCTCAAAACGCTCATTTTCTCAATATGCCGTTTTATGAAACTGGAGTCGTAAAGAAAAAACCCATTGGCATAGAGGATGTTAGCTTAATAACTGATTTGATTGACAAACTTAAACCTCATCAGATTTATGTCGCGGCTGACTTAGGAGATCCACATGGGACACATAAAGTGTGCCTCGATGCCATTCTAGCAGCCATAGATCAGTTGAAAGACCAGCCCTGGATGAATGAATGCA
>CANIXM010000251.1 GCA_947471245.1 Paludibacteraceae bacterium
CGTATTTCGACGGGATGAGTTTGGACGATTTGAGCCTGCCGAGCGCTAGTTTTTCGAGTGAAGCGGGCATAGTCTTGACTTTTTTTGCTTACTTTTTTGTGTCAAGACAAAAAAGTAAGTGGGGTTGAGGGGCAAAGCCCCTTTTGGAATAAATAATAGGTCGCTTTGCGGGTAATCATTTTTTATTTTGAGTATGTGTGTTTCATTTGTTTCTAAATTGACTGAAGGATTTCTACCAACCACCACCAAGTGTTTTCTGTGGATGAAATACTGAGTCGCTCGTCAGGTGAATGTGCTCCTCGTATAGTGGGTCCAATAGAAATCATGTCCATGTCAGGATAATTTTCCTTAAACAATCCACATTCCAATCCCGCGTGAATGGCCTTTACTTTGGGTGATGTTTTATTGATGCGTTCGTAACTCTCCACTGCCACTTGAAGTAAAGGAGAATCTAAATTAGGCTCCCAACCTGGATATCCATCCGAATGAATCACTTCAGCACCCATATTTGAAAAATACAATCCAACTTCACTAGCAATAGACTGCCTAGATGCATTCACCGAACTACGTTGCGAACTAACAATTTCGATAAAGTCATCTTTCATCTTGACTGAAGCCAGATTGGTAGACGTTTCCACCAAGTCTTGCATCTGCTCACTCATGGCTATTACGCCATTGGGGCAGGATGCCAACCCATTCAATAATTTATCAGAAATGCTCTTCTCAATCACGCATTCTATGTCCAGTTCAGAGCCTAGTTCCCATTGCATCTTTGGCTCTAACAGAGCATATTCTGTTTCTATCTCTGAAAGAAAAATATTCAATTGAACTCTGAGTGTTTCTTTGAAACTATAGGGAATCATGCCTGTCACTTTGGCTTCTCGCGGTATGGCATTTCTCAGATTTCCACCTTCAATATGATTAATTCTAAGGTCAGTTTGTTGGTTGATGTGGTTTAGAAATTGGCTTATCAGGATGATGGAATTACCTAATCCACGGTGAATATCATCTCCTGAATGACCACCAACTAATCCAGACAGTGAAAGTGAGAACCCAAAATAATTATTAGGTACATTCTCAGTGCTATATGGCAACCTAGCCACCGTGTCCATTCCACCAGCACAGCCTACGAACACTTCTCCATCGTCTTCCGAATCTAAGTTAATAAGTGCATCTGCTGTCAAAAAATCGGACTCCAATGCAAAAGCACCAGTTAGTCCCGACTCTTCATCTACAGTAAACAGGCACTCCAAAGCAGGATGTTCGATGTCATTTGATGCTAATACAGCCATTATCATAGCTATACCAATACCATTGTCAGCACCGAGTGTGGTGCCTCGTGCCTTCACCCAGTCGCCATCTACATAACTGATGATGGGGTCTGTTTCAAAATCATGCTCTGAATCATTGTTTTTCTCACACACCATGTCCAAGTGCGCTTGTAGGGCTATCACTTTTGAGCTGTTCTTGCCATTGGTAGCAGGTTTTTTAATCAGGATATTGCCAGCAATGTCCGTTTTTATTTTTAGGTGGAGCTTAGACGCAAAGTCGATGAGGTATTGGCTGATTTTGCCCTCTTTTTTCGAAGGTCGAGGGATTTTTGAAATGGCATTAAAATATGACCAAACAGCCTTATTGTCAAGTGAATTCATTGTGTGCTATTGATTTACAACGTTGAAAGCAAAGGTAGTCAAAAAAAATGCTACTTTTGTATATCTTCCACACTAATTACCCTGCTTAACGTATGACAATAGACATCTGTTTATCCCCCGCTTTATATTCTTTCTACGACACTGATCCTCAGACTACTGTAGTGATCGTAGATGTTTTCCGAGCATCCACTACCATCTGTGCTGCCATGGATGCAGGTGCAAAGGCCATTATCCCAGTGAAAAGTGTTGATGAAGCACAGGAGTATAAAGCCAAAGGATTACTGGCTGGAGCCGAACGCAATGTGGCGCGATGCGATTTTGCTGATTTTGGCAATTCTCCTTATGAATACACTGCCGATAGAGTACAGGGTAAAGAAATTGCATTCACTACCACCAACGGGACTCAGGCACTGAAAATTGCAGAAAATGCCGATACCATCGTAATTGGCGCATTTACAAACTTAAAAGTGGTGACCGATTACTGCGTGCACAAAAATCAAAACGTCATGGTGTTGTGTGCCGGATGGAACAACAAAGTGAATTTGGAAGACACGCTGTTCGGTGGTGCATTGATAGAATCATTACTCCTCGAAAAGGACTTTACACTCACTGGTGATGCCTCCTTAATGGCACTTTCGTTGTGGCAGGAAGCTAAAGTTGACCTCAAATCTTATTTGTCCACTAGTGAGCACTTCGATAGATTGATAAAACACGGTTTGGAGAAGGACATTGATTTTTGTCTTAAAATGAATGGCTCAGATGCACTTCCAGTCTATGAAAAAACGACACAAAAGCTACTGAACTACAATCTATTGCTCTGAAATCGAAATTAGAGCTGTTTTACAATTTGACTTATACTTTATTTTTTGTATTTTTGCAAATTAGATATATTCACAATTCATCTCGTTGGATTATGGATTATGGATTATGAATTCAAAATTTGCCTGTCGTGTTATTTTCTCAAATCATAGGTCAACAAGCCATTAAGTCACGTTTTATCCGTTCGGTTGCCGAACAACGGATACCTCATGCCCAATTGCTTCGTGGACCTGAGGGCATAGGAAAATTGGCACTTGCCATCGCTTACGCACAGTATGTGTGCTGTGAAAATAAGCAGCCCAACGACTCTTGTGGCACATGTCCCAGCTGCGTGAAATATCAAAAACTGGCTCATCCAGACTTACACTTTGTATTCCCTGTCATCAAACCTAGCAATAAAACGTCGGTGGTTTGCGACGATTTTCTTAAACAGTTCCGAGAAATAATTCTCACAAAAAAATATTTTGGCATCAATCACTGGTATGCTCACATAGCAGGCGATGCAAAACAAGGGATGATATATGCCAATGAGAGTGAGGAGATTATGCGAAAGCTAAGTTTGAAAACTTACGAGTCCGAACACAAAGTGATGATTATCTGGCTGCCCGAGAAAATGAATGTAAGTTGTGCCAACAAGTTACTCAAGATTTTAGAAGAGCCACCCGAAAAAACAATCTTTTTACTCGTTTCCAACGAGCCAGATCAAATCATCACCACCATATTATCTCGCACACAGCACATCCAGATTCCAAGACTTGAGCTACCAGAAATAGAGCGTGCATTGATGCGAAACGATGACATCGATGTAGATGAGTCCATGATTAAATTCGCAGCGTCTATCTCCAATGGAAGCTATCTGAGAGCTTTGGAAATCCTCAGCGAAGGAGAAGATAATAAACAAAACTTTGACCGATTCGTTATGGTCATGCGACTCGCCTGGCAAGTGGGAAACAAGAAAGACCATGCTTCGCTTAAGACATTACGCAAGTGGTCGGAAGAGATGGCTGATGCCAAATTTGGGCGCGAGCGACAAAAAAACTTCTTGAATTATGCCCAACACATGATTCGTGAGAATTTTATTCGTAATTTGCAACAGACTGATTTAAATAGTCTTACCCCAGAAGAGGCTGATTTTTCATCACGCTTTTCACCTTTCATCAACGAGCGAAATGTGGAGTTGCTCATGACAGAATATGCATTGGCCGAACGACATATAGAACAAAACGTGAATGCAAAAATGGTTTTTTTTGATTTGACACTCAAAACCATCATGCTACTAAAGAAATAACAGGACACAGACCGAAAATCCGATCAAATGCCTGTTTTTTATTAATTTTAAATTTTCAATAAATGGATTATACTCAAAATAATGGTGGATGTTGCATGACCAAAAAAGGATGTAACAAGAACTCCACACAAAAGCTCAGTACATTCGATTGGATGTCTGACCTGCCAGAAACGATCAAAGACACAGACTTTGTAGAGGTTCAATTCAAAAACACACGTAAAGGTTATTATCAAAACAGTTCCAAAATTCCCTTGGAAAAAGGAGATGTGGTAG
>CANIXM010000252.1 GCA_947471245.1 Paludibacteraceae bacterium
CAACTGTGGCATCAGCCCCAAAACCAGCAGCCGAACCAGTAGTGGTCAAACAGCCTAATTACATCATCCATAAAGTGCAACCCAAGGAAACTTTGTATGCTATCTGCAAGCGTTATGAGGTAGCCATGGCGGACGTACTTCAGCTCAATCCCAATGCAGCGAACCTAACTGCTGGCACAGATTTGAAGATACCAACCAATTCCACTTCACAGAACGAGGCGGTTAACAATGAGAAAACCGACAGTGTAAAACCCAAAGTTGTTTCAACTGTAAAAAACACTTCATCAAAAGCAGATAAAAAGATTATTCGATTGGGATTTCTACTTCCATTTATGCTTAATCAAGAAAAGAAAGACATTGGAAAAGAGCGTTTTGTGGATTTTTATTCGGGTGCACTGATGGCCATTCACGAAGCAAAACAGCGCGGAATATCCATTGAAGTGTATGTCTATGATACTGAAAAAACAGAAGATAAAGTCATTGAGATTCTAAAAAATAGCGAATTAAAAAAACTAGATTTATTGATAGGTCCAGCTTTCAGTAGCCAGATCCCATTGGTTGGTAAATTTGCTAAAGAACACAAAGTGAATACCTTGATTCCATTTTCATCCAAAGTACCTGAAATCAATACCAATCCCTACCTGTTTCAATTTAATCCTGGCGCCGATGTGGATATGATAGTAAATCAATCAAAAAACATGCATGTGATTTTTGCACAAGTGCCTGGTGTAAATGAAACCGATGCAGGTAAAGTATGGGCGGAGGAACTTCAAAAAGCACTAACAAAAAACAATAAAACTTACTCAACTATTGAGTTATCAGCCTCAGATTATGCCAATTATGGTACAGTGCTGAAAAAGGGTGAAAAAAATCTGATTATTTTCAACACTGATAAATATTCAAGTATTACAGGTTTCTTGTCGCCACTGCGGTTACGAGCAAGTGAATATGACATCGTGTTCTACGAGCATTACGCATGGAGGAATCAAGACATCAAAATGCCTCACACCATGTTTATTTCTCCGTTTATTTCAAAACTGGATGCAGATGCTGTTGAGAAATTCAATGTACAATTCAAGGAGTTATTCAACCATGAAGTACACAAAAGTTCACCTCGATACGATTTATTGGGGTATGATTTATCCAACTACTTCATCCTTCTTTTAAATAAGTATGATACTAAATTTTCGGATGAAATATCCAATTTCAAGGAGGCTGCTGGCATTCAGTCGCAGCTGCATTTTGAACGTATCAATTCCACAGGTGGTTTTGTAAACGATCAACTTTATTTAGGAGAAGAGAAACTTCAATAGGCTTTTTTATGACCATCCTACATATTGAAACATCCACCACAGTATGCTCTGTTGCACTTAGCAAAAATGGAAGCTGTATCTTTTCAACGGCCAATTACGATGGCATGAACCATGCTTCTCTTTTGAGCGGATTCATTGCACAGGCTTTAGATGTCAGCACCCAACAATCGCTTGTTCTGGATGCTGTATCTGTTAGTTCAGGACCTGGATCTTATACCGGACTTCGCATTGGCGTATCTACAGCAAAGGGTCTTTGTTACGGTTTGGAGATTCCATTGATAGCATTAAGCACATTGGAGATTATGACAGTACAAGCTACGAAAATGACAGGTGCAACAAATGCACTATTTTGCCCAATGATAGATGCCAGACGCATGGAAGTTTATACAGCGTTATACGACCTACACTTGCAGAAAGTAGCACCAGTGAGCGCAACCATTATTGATGAACAATCATTCTTAGAAACACTTGATAATAAAGAGGTTATTTTCTTTGGAAATGGAGCTCAGAAGTGTAGAGAGACTATCTCACACCCTAATGCAAAGTTTATGGATGAAGTGTTTCCTTTAGCATCCAATATGATAGATTTGGCTGAAAAGGCTTATAAAAACAAGCAGTTTGTGGATGTGGCATATTTTGAACCCTTTTACTTGAAAGAGTTTTATACCACCACTAAAGTATCGTAACAACTATGTATCTTCAACTTTGACCATATTTGTATGGTGAAAATTGTACAACCTTAAGTATAAGATAATACCAGTAAGTAATAAATCACGCAGTACACACATTAAAACCATTTAAAAGCCTATAATATGGAAAAATTCATTATACAACTTTCATCATGTTCCAATCGAATCATTGATCAAATTGCTAATAACACACTATCAGATGAGGACGCTTCATATCTGTTTTCATACAAGTATTTTTTGAAATTCTGGGAAGATAAACCTAAGAAACTATCGCTCAAAGATCTGGTTATTGGGGTGCACTTTGTATATGGATGGATGCCAACAATCTTTCATTTTAAATCTTTGGAAACCACAAAACTTGAAGAAGCACTTACCATTATAAACAAATACAAGGACAGTGAATCAATAGAAACAGAGGAACCTGAGGATTTGGAAAAACTTAAGGAACTGTTAAATAACTCCATCATTGGAACCTCCAAATTATTGCACTTTATCAATCCAGACAAATATGCCATTTGGGACAGTAGAGTTCATGCTTTTATTCGAAAAAACTATGAAGATAGTGGCATTGGTTATGAGCCAAACAACACGAAGAATTATTTAAAATACATACAGCTATTGAACGAGATTAAATCTTACCCCAACTTCAAAACTGACTTTTATAAACCATTGAAAGACGCAATAAAAGAGAAGTACAATTATAAGATTTCACAGCTTAGAGCCATTGAAATGATACTTTTCTTATCCTCAAAATAGTGTGTAACAACATTGGGTAAGAATCAATCCATTACCTTCAAAGGAACGAAGAACACTTACCAATGAATGAATATCTTGCTGAAAATCAAGTTGAATACTTCAATTAGAATTAGAATGATAATGATAATTTCCAGCATTTTGTTTTCACGATGCAGTAGTAGCTCACGGAAATTACTCAAGTTGTCCTCTATAATTTTGAGGTGATATTCTATTTCCTTGAAACGTGTGTTAAGTTCAAACGTCTTTGACAATCCATTGTTTACTTTTGACAAATACTCATTTTCCCAAACAATATCTGGAGCGTCAAGGATGTAAAGCTCATCAATAATTTTATTTTTGGTATTCAATGCCTTCCCAATGAACTTAAGCATATCTCGCTTATTGATATTTATTTTACCATATTTTTCCAACTGCGTGGTAAAGTCTGTAATGGTCAACAAAAGCTTTTTAGATTCATACAGGTAATAGTCCAACACTACTGAATGCCCAACATTCAACATGCAAATTTTAATCAGTTCATCGTTCAATTCAGGAACATTGGCACTGTTGTAAGAAAATG
Organism: Paludibacteraceae bacterium; assembly: GCA_947471245.1. Taxonomy (GTDB): domain Bacteria; phylum Bacteroidota; class Bacteroidia; order Bacteroidales; family Paludibacteraceae; genus Paludibacter. Next base: position 3,318 of record CANIXM010000252.1, read on the forward strand.
ACAAGGGTTTTTGGCTGTCAATATAGACCAAAAAGTTCTCGGACAACTTCTCGGTGAAAGGATAAGAGGTATAGCTCTCCACAAACGAAATAACTTTACTTTCGTCGATTTCCGAAAAATCGGCAAAAATTACTACCCCATAATTGAATAAATACAAATACGAATTTTCTTCATAAGCGTAAAACAACTCAAATGAAGTAGATGATAACAGTTTACTTGCGAAATCGCTTTTAAATTTCTTAAGGTCAATACTCTCGCCTATTTGATAAGCAGTAATCTTTAACATAAGTCGTTATATTGATTAAATTCCAAATTTATGATTTGATTACTAGATAGTTCAGATTTAAGTAGTTGATATTAATTATTGTCACATTTGTTAAAACTATTTAAAGTTATCTGTTTTGTCGCTATAGACCTCTATCCCTAACCCTTTCTCCCGAGGAGAAAGGGGACAAGGCAGCTCATTTTACGAGATTCGTGTGAATTTCTCACTCGGCAAAGTCCCTCTCCTCGGGAGAGGGATTTAGGGAGAGGTCAACTTTATTAAACCTAACAATAATTGTTTTAAATTACTTATATCGCAATCAAATCTCTTTTGATTTACAATTCCATTTCAGGGATGGTGCATTTCATGTATTTTTTTTGATTTTTTTAAATGTGATGCCGAATTTATGCA
>CANIXM010000253.1 GCA_947471245.1 Paludibacteraceae bacterium
CAAACGGCACAAATAATGGTACAACCTACTTTAACAATATCTTTTATTCTGAAGCACCTGCAGGTGATTATCTGATAACAATTGAATCATCTGGAAACAATTTAAGCAATAATTGCTATTGGAGCAAAAACGGTTTTTCAGCAAAATACTTGCTTAATAGCTATACATCATTCAATAATTTCAAATCCGCTAATAGTGCGACCATCGGTAATGAACTGAATGAAAATCCCTTACTAAAAAATCCTATTGCTGGATATAACTGTGAGGAATTTAATATTCATAAATTAGTGAATTATCAATTACAAGCTGGCTCGCCAGCCAAAGACAAGGGGCTTGACTTAACGAAAAGCCCTTATCAATACAATGTTGGAAGTATTGACTTTAACAATTCACCTATCCCCTTTGGAAGTTTTGATATTGGTGCTTGTGAGTCAAAGTAATATTCAGAGCAACTCGCAGAGGCTGATTCTTCATAGAGTCAGCCTCATTTTTTATAATGCATTTGTTTAAAACTCATGTGATTTTGATATTTTCTAAACCATCAAAATTAGCTATCTTTGCGGTCTGTTAGCCCCCAATGCTGATAGCTGGCGGGGAATGTAAAAAAGTAGTCACTAAACTATTCATTATGATTCAATTCTTCCGAACCGCCACATCCCAACTTTACGCAGTACAATCATCTCAAAACCTTCAGCCTGATGACATTAAGAAATTAGAATGGCTTTTCAGTGATGCCACTCTTGTCAATCAATCATCTGTAGAAGGCAAATTTGTGGGTCCTCGTCGTGAAATGATTACCCCATGGAGTACGAATGCAGTAGAGATTACTCAAAACATGGGCATGACGGGCATTATTCGTATCGAGGAATTCACTGAGGTGTCACCCACTGCCGATGCGGACTTTGACCCCATGTTACAGCGTGTGTACGACGGTCTCGGACAAGATATTTTTACCATCAATAAGCAACCAGAACCCATTCTTCATATCGATGATATAGCTGCGTATAATGCAAAAGAGGGATTGGCACTAAGCGATGATGAGATAGAATACTTGAATGGAATTAGTGAAAAAATCGGTCGTAAACTAACTGATGGTGAGGTTTTTGGATTCTCACAAGTCAATTCAGAACACTGCCGTCACAAGATTTTCAACGGTCAGTTTATCATCGATGGCGAGGAAAAAGAACTTTCGTTGTTCAAAATGATTCGCAAGACATCAGAAGAAAATCCGAACAAACTGGTATCTGCCTACAAAGATAATGTGGCTTTCAATGCGGGTCCTGTGATAGAGCAATTTGCTCCTCTAAGCGGTGACAAACCAGACTATTTCACCACTTCTGAAATCGAATCTGTCATTTCCCTAAAAGCAGAGACACATAACTTCCCTACAACCGTAGAACCTTTCAATGGAGCTGCCACAGGTACAGGAGGTGAAATACGTGACCGTTTGGCTGGTGGAAAAGCTAGTTTGCCTATTGCAGGAACAGCAGTTTATATGACTAGCTACCCACGTCCCAACACTAGCACAGCTCCTAAAACAAGCCTTCTTAGATCATGGGAAGATGCGATTAATCCTCGCAAATGGCTCTATCAAACTCCCGAACAAATATTGATAAAAGCATCCAATGGTGCTTCTGACTTTGGTAATAAATTTGGACAGCCACTAATTTGTGGATCATTGCTTACATTTGAACACGAAGAAAACAACAAAAAATACGGTTTTGATAAAGTAATCATGCTTGCAGGTGGTGTAGGATTTGGGACTCAACGCGATGCGCTAAAAGGCGAACCCGTAACAGGTGAAAAAGTAGTGGTGATGGGTGGTGATAATTACCGCATCGGCATGGGTGGTGGTGCTGTATCATCTGTAGAAACTGGTGTGTATGACAATTCCATAGAACTCAACGCTGTGCAACGCGCCAATCCTGAAATGCAAAAGCGTGTTGCCAACGTAATTCGTACACTAGCTGAATCTACTGACAATCCTATCGTATCCATGCATGACCATGGAGCTGGTGGTCACCTCAACTGCCTTTCGGAACTCGTAGAAAGTACTGGAGGACGCATTGATGTATCCAAACTTCCTGTGGGTGATCCTACATTGAGCGGGAAAGAAATCATTGGAAATGAGAGCCAAGAGCGCATGGGAATGATTATGAAAGAGGAAGATGTAGAGCGAGTAAAACGCATTGCTGACCGTGAACGTGCACCGATGTACGTGGTGGGTGAAACCACAGGCGATATGCAATTCGTGTTCGAACAAGCCAATGGTGAGAAACCTATTGACCTTCGACTTGACTATATGATAGGCAAACCGCCACGCACTATTATCACCGATAAAAGTTTGGATGAGAAATATGCTCCTGTACAAATAGGTGAAGATCAACTATTGACTTACATCAACAATGTACTCCAAATGGAGTCTGTGGCATGTAAAGACTGGTTGACAAACAAAGTGGACCGCTCCATTACTGGAAAAATAGCCCGCCAACAATGTGCTGGAGAAATACAGTTGCCACTCAATGATCTTGGCGTGGTAGCGCTTGATTACAAAGGCAAAGTGGGAATTGCCACTTCCATTGGTCATGCGCCATTGGCTGCTATTGTTGACCCAGAAGCTGGATCAGTATTAGCTATTGCTGAGGCATTGACCAATATCGTATGGACACCATTAGCAGAAGGGCTGGACAGCGTATCGCTTAGTGCCAACTGGATGTGGCCATGTAAAAACCCAGGCGAAGATGCTCGACTTTACAAAGCGGTAGAGGCTTGTAGTGATTTTGCATGTTCATTAGGCATCAATATCCCTACAGGAAAAGACAGTCTTTCAATGACTCAAAAATATGGTAATGAAAAGGTGTTTTCACCTGGCACAGTCATAATTTCTGCAGGAGCAGAAGTGTCTGATGTTCAAAAAACAGTTAGTCCAGTTATCGTTAACGACGCTGATTCATACATCTACTATATTGATTTTTCGTTTGACGGTCACAAGCTAGGCGGTTCGGTGCTGGCACAAACGCTCAACAAACTGGGCGATGCAGTGCCAACGGTTAAAGATGCAGAGTATTTCAAATCAGCATTTGACTCCATTCAAGAAATGATTGGGAAAAACCTGATTTTGGCTGGACATGATATTTCGGAAGGTGGTATGATAACTGCATTGCTTGAAATGTGTTTTGCTAATACCACTGGTGGTCTGAATGTCAAACTGGATGGGATTGCAGAAAGTTCATTGATTAATATCCTTTTTGCAGAAAATCCAGGGGTGTTGATTCAAGTAAAAGACAAGAAAACGGTTGAAAAAATATTAGATAACAATGGCGTGGGCTTTGCCATAATGGCTTCGCCCATCAAAGAACGAAGACTGGAAATTCACAAAAAATCGGTTTCCTACTCCCTATCCATCAACGAGCTACGCGACACATGGTATCGTTCGTCTTACCTGCTTGACCGCAAACAAAGTGGTGAGAAATGGGCTTTGGAGCGTTACTCCAACTATAAAAACCAACCACTCGAATTTCAATTCAACGGAGCATTCAAAGGTAAGTTTTCACAATTCAACCTATCACAAAACCGTCAGCCAAGTGGCATCAAAGCTGCCATCATCCGCGAAAAAGGAACGAATGGCGAACGCGAAATGGCTTACTCACTCTATCTTGCCGGATTTGATGTGAAGGACGTCCACATGACCGATTTATCTTCTGGTCGTGAGACATTGGAAGATGTAAACATGATTGTATTCTGTGGTGGATTTTCCAATTCCGACGTGCTTGGCTCTGCCAAAGGTTGGGCTGGTGGATTCTTATTCAACGACAAAGCCAAACAAGCATTGGATAATTTTTACAAACGTAACGATACCTTGAGTCTTGGTATTTGCAATGGATGTCAATTGATGGTAGAGCTTGGTTTGGTTAATCCAGATCATGACATCAAACCAAAAATGCTTCACAATAATTCGCACAAATTTGAATCATCGTTTGTTGGTC
>CANIXM010000254.1 GCA_947471245.1 Paludibacteraceae bacterium
ATAGAATCATTTTGTATAATCTTCATTATCAGCTCCACGCAAGACAAATTATCAATCGAACAATTTGTCAGGTTGGACTTTATGAAATCATTGATTTGCTTTTTATCATTGAGCGTATTAAATCCGTACCACAAAAAACACTTTAATCCTTGTTCAGATGCTCTAACAAATAAATCAAGATAATTATAACCGTTTGCACTTGGTCTATCAATGTAATATGGGTCAATATGAATCAACGTGGATTTAGGCAAAGTCTGCAATAAATCCATTACTCCAATCACTGAATCTTGATTAATCGTTTCGGCTTTATTAGCTAAATCATTCCGTATGGCAAACTCGGAAATATTAGTCAACGGAGCAGTTTCAATGTCAAAGAATATGAATTTATCAGAAGATTTTCCAAGAATAGACATTGCCAATCCCGGTGAACCCAAATACTTGTTGTCCTTTATTACTGAACTTTCTAAATCGAAATATTTAGACTTGACCAATTCTCTATAAATCGGTGCTTTATCAATAAAGTGATAAATCCCATATTGCTGTTCTGGTGAATTATTTAAAGAATAATCAGAACATGCCGAATTTGTCTCAATATAAATCTGAGGTTGTTCATTTAACATCACTTCACTTAATGTTAAATGTTTCCAAACATCCGCTTGTTTTCCAAAATGAGTATAAGGCATAAATGTCAGTTTTTATTGCTATTTATCAGTCGTAGAGCGGTTTTTTACAATGTTGCCTAACGTCACGGCACTATGTGCCGTTGAAATTCTTTTTTAGCCTTGTGCTGGATTTCAATGGCACATTAGAGCCGTGTTATATGATGTTTTTTTGATTTTAACAAGTCTTTCCACGCGGAGCGTGTTTCTTTCAACTCTTGATTATATGCCTGATATGGGCAGGAGTTGATTCACTTGATTAAAATCAAAAGAATAGAGATTTTTTTCAAAAAAAATCGGTAGAAAATGCTGCCAACGCAATAAAATCCAATCGGCAAACGTTTATATCGAAATTGATTTTCGTATTCTACCAGAAAATCATTGCTCGTAAGCAAATCGGACTTACGATAAACAAGTTTCTCTCCGCCTTTTGCTTCTCGAGCAATCTTTAAGCTGCCTAGCTTAAAATTTCGATTTAAACGCAACCGATTGTTTGGCAGCTTTTTCTAAAAATTTCAAATAACAACTGTGTAAGTGTAACTGAGTTACACCTATATTGTCTATAGATGAGTTGTTTTGTTTGTTAATATTCTTATATTTAGCGTTTTGTATAGTCGCGAAACATTATACAAAGTTACATTTATCCAATATGTTAAAGAGTAGTTATACTTAATTTTGCTTGGTTAGTACTCCTTGAAATACTCCCGTAAAGTTAGGAAAGTTTTATTTCTTAGCAAGGTGTAACGATCCTTTTTCCCTTTACTTTGTTCAATCCTATCCCGCTGTGGCGGGATGTTCGCTACCTTATCATTTGCATTCTGTGACTATTAATGTCTTTTACTTTCAGGTTAATCAATTCACTAATGCGCAAGCTTCCAGAATAAATTGTCATTAGTATGGCTTTGTGTTTTATGTTCGTAATTGTAAGGTTCTATTTGATATTATGCAACAAAGCCATGTCAAATTATATCTGACATGACTTTGTACTTAGTTATACGTGTTGCTTTGACGACCTATAATCCAAAGCTTAATAAGTTGATATGGTCGTAGATATTGCTAAACAAACCTATCAGCATGATGGCTATGGTACAAATCACCAAGCTAACTTTGATTGCAAGATCACTCGTTATGGGTGCGATAGGATTTTCGCTTTTGTTTAAAAACATCGCTTTCACAACTATCAGGTAGTAGTAAAGTGAGATGATGGTGTTCAGCAAGGCGATAAATACCAACACATAAAATCCTTGTTCTGCTGCTGCTGAGAAGATAAAGAACTTACTGAAAAATCCTGAAAAGGGTGGAATACCAGCCAATGAAAACAAGGCAACCATCATCACAAAGCTTAGTTTCGGATTTGTTTGATACAATCCATTGTAATCTTTGATGTTCAATTTTCTCGACTTGTTTTCAATGATTGTAATGACACCAAAGGCTGCAAGATTGGAAAACATGTAAACCAATACGAAATAAACCAAAGACGCCATACCCAATGCTGTTCCACTTATTATTGCCAAAAGTATATATCCAGCTTGAGAGATGGACGAGAAGGCCAAGAATCGTTTGATGTTTTGTTGGCGAATAGCAAAGATGTTTGCAATGGTAATGCTCATCACTGCCAATGCGTAAATGATGGGTTGCCAGTTGGAAATCATGTTGCCAAATACTTTTACAAGTAGTGTGAACAGTACAAATACCGCTGCGCCTTTTGAAATTACTGAAAGGTAAGATGTGATATTGGTTTGGGCGCCTTCGTACACATCAGGTGTCCATAGGTGGAAGGGTGCCAAAGATATTTTGAAAAATAAACCAACGCAAAAGAACACCAATGCCATGGTTTGAAGTGGATTAACCGAAATCAAAGATGGAAGATCAGCGAAGTATAGTGTCCCAGTAGTTCCATAAATCAACGAAATACCAAACAATGAAATGGACGATGCAAATACCGCCGAAAGGATGTATTTAGCACTTGCTTCTGCAGATTTGCGATTGCGTTTGTCAAAAGCCACCAAAGTAGCCATTGGGATGGATGCTGTTTCAAGTCCAATAAAGAATGAAAGAAAATGTCCTGCCGACATCATGAAATACATCCCCAGTAAAGTGGACAATATCAAGAAGTAAAACTCACCCCTACGAAGGCGATGCGCGTCCATGTTAAGGTAATTGTGTGCTTGAAGCAATACGATGAGCGTTCCTACATTAAGCGTCGTTTTGATATAAGTCAGCATGGGTACGTATTGGTACATGCCACCAGCACATTCAAACGCTTGACGAGGCATACAGTTTGCCAATGTATGTACAGTAAATAGTACCAAAGCCAGCGGTTGGAAATATTTCAAACTCTTTTCTCCAGCAAATATGTCAAAAATTAAAAGAATCAACATTACCGCTATCAGCGACAATTCTTCGTTCATTTGTAAAAAGCTACTGTAATCCATATTCTTGTGTTTTTAGCCCTCCAATTTTTTTGATAGGGTTTATTTTGTTTTTTTTTATTCTAATCAATCTTTATTTCTTAAAAAAGTGTATTTAAAGAATTGTAGTTGTATTCTCACTTTATAACTATAACATAATCAGTCTCGTGACTTCTAACTATCTTCTTGTAACTCCTTATTTAACAATTTGACTTACCACAGGAATCACGCTTTCGTGTATCATGCTCGAAATCCAAAACGGAGCCGAACCCACAGCGAAAATTGAAGCAATCAATACAATCACCGATACCCTTTCGTACCATGTAGCATCCGTCAGTTCCAAGTGATGGCTGTCTTGAACAGGACCCATTAGGATTTTTCCAACCACCCTTAAAATATATACAGCTGTGATTACAATAGATGCACAGGCTGCTATTGTTAATACTCTATGGAAAGTATCTGTTTCTTGAAATGAACCTACAAAAATGGTCATTTCAGCTACGAATCCACTCAAACTTGGAAGTCCCAATGAAGCCATACCTGCTATCACATAACTCACCCCTAGAAATGGAACAACTTTCATCAATCCACCCATTAAGCGTATATCTCTAGTGTGTGTTCTGCCATATATCATACCTATCAACGCAAAGAATAATGCTGTCATCAATCCGTGAGAAAGCATTTGCATCATGGCACCTGTCATGGCTGTTTCGTTGAGCATAAGAATGGCGAATAACACCAAACCACAGTGGCTAACAGATGAATAAGCATTGATGTATTTCAAATCAGTTTGGTGTATTGCTCCAAAAGCGCCATAGACCACACTTATACCTGTAAGAATCAAGAATATCCAAGCCAGTTCGTGTGAAGCTTGTGGCATTAAGTAGATAGCTATACGGAAACA
>CANIXM010000255.1 GCA_947471245.1 Paludibacteraceae bacterium
AGTCTATTGGAGCTACTAGCACGCAGAATGCGCGTATCAGTAGAAATAGGTCTTTACAAAAAAGAACACAATGTTCCCGTATTGCAAGAAAAACGCTATGACGAAATAATAAAAAAACGAGTAGAGCAAGCCGAAAAAATGGGCATGGATCCCAAATTCATGAAAGCCGTATTGGTAGCCATTCACGAGGAGTCCATCCGTCATCAGATGGAATTGTAACACATCATTTATCATTTAAAAGAACCAAAAAAAACAGCCCCCAAACGAGTTCATACTCATTGGGGGCTATTGATTTGGTTAATTCCTAGCTTTAGTTTATGATTTGAAGGGCACCATTATTCCTCCAGTGGGAGTCAGTGGGTAGTGTCCTGGACCGATTATCAATGATTGAATATCAGCAGCTCTTCTCACGAACAATTCCACTTGAAAAAACATATTGGCATTGATATTTTCGGGAAAGAATTGTGGTTCAATTTGTTCTGTATATCCAACTTCATTTTTTCGCCCGAGTGGAAATTCATTCTGACCCTTCTTACCTCTGAAAACCCAAAAACCTTTGGCTGGGTTATTTACATTGCCCTCAAATGCGCGAACTCTAGCATAGAGACTGTTGTCAAACGACACAATCGGACAAATGCAATTATTCATTTTTTGATTAGCGGGATCTCTCCAAATGAAGAAATTAATTTTATATCCATAATAGGTTTGGCCATTTTGAGTTACTGATGATTTCACGAAATAAGTTTCACGAATTACATTTTGTGGTATTTGGTCATTGCCTGTTGGGGTACCTCCATTTACTGGCACATCAAATTCTCCCCACATGTGTAGCCCGTCATGCACGCATCTGGTGGGTCTTGGAAAATATGTACCATTGATGGTAGCAGGTGTCAGATAGCAGGTTTGCTCCCACGACTGTCCCCATGGGATATCCCATAGTATAGCCGAATATTGCCGACATCCATTGGGCTGTATTCCATCATCCTTAAAATCTCCCCAATATGGAGCAGTGGACTCAAATGAAATTTCATCGCTGTTAAACATTGTTGCCAATTCTTCAGCTTGCGATGCTTCTACCCAATCCTCGTCACTCCCCTTCTTAACCAATGTGTCAGGGCTGATTTGTTTGATTTCTAACTCAGATACTGTGTAAGGTCCCAAATGATTTTCATGACCTTTGATAAAGAACTTTTCCATAGTGAACATAGTTATTATTTTTAAAAATTTAATACAAATACTACTACATTACAAATGAAGTGCAATGATTCACTTCTTCAATTTGCATATAAAGTTAACATAAATCAATTATTTAGCTTATATCAACCTTGCAACGCAAATATAGTGTTAAATACAACAAACAACACTACCTGTATCGTTTTTGTAATAAAAAATTAATATTCACATGAAACGCCCATAAAAAAATCGTATCAAGCAATGAAATTGTGTGGCGTGGTTCGGAGAATTAAAAAGTTGGGGTAATGACCAGAGTTGCTTTTCTACTACAACTCTAACACGAAATCACACGTGGTTTGCCCTTTTGGAGCAAACCACGCATAGCATATCGGTGCTTCGAAGGGAGAAATGTAAGCACCTTTAATTTGGAGAGATATTTGAAGAGTAACTATTTTTTCAACAGCACTTCGTTGATGGCTTTTACCATTGCGTCCTTGGGTAATGCACCTTGAGCCATCTGAGGTTTACCATTCATTGGGCAAAACAAAAGTGAAGGGATGCTTCTGATGCCGAACGCACCTGCCAAATCTTGTTCGGCTCCTGTGTCAACTTTGTAGATGTATATCTGTCCGTTGTATTCTTTGGCAAGCTCTTCGAGTATGGGTGCTATCATTTTACACGGCCCACACCAGGTGGCGTAAAAGTCAATGATGCAAGGTTTGTCGCCCAGATATTTCCATTCGTTTGGCTCTTTTTCGTAATTGGCTACTTTGCTAAGAAACTCAGCTTTGGTCAAATGTATGGTACCCATTTTTGCTTCTGTTTTCGGTTCTGCTTTCACCTCTGCTTTTGGAGCTGGTTTTGGCGTAGTCGCAGTGGTGGTCGTAGAAGTCGCTGATTTACTTTTTTTCTTTTGGGCTGTTGCGGTAAGTGATAAAAGTGCAAGTCCGCTAGCAAGGAGAATTGTTTTTGTCATATTTTAAATTGTGGTTTTTTTGTGTATTTTTAGTTCCTAGTTGCAGGATTCGTTTCCTCTTATCGTATTTGTTTCTTTCTATCTTTTTATTATTTTACAGAGCACATCCCCAGATAGAAGGTTCGTCAGTCTCTGGAGGACTTGTTACAGGAAATCCCAGCCGTGTCAGTTCTTTGGCTATTTCTTCACGGCTTACTTCATCGGTATGACTAACGGTAATTACCCCGTTTATTGTGTCAACATCTCCTCCATAAACGCCTCGCAGCGTACCCAATGATTTTAAAACTAGGTTGGTACATGAGTTACATTGGGTTTTTCTGATTTTGAATACACTATCCATAAGTCATGATCTTTCTTTGCCTTTAAACATGTCAAATAGTAGGTATCCCAACAAACTACCATATCCGACGCTAATATACGGATTTGAACTGATAGGACAAGTGCCAGAGCTACAACCTATGTAAAAATAGTACAAAAATCCACCTATACCGCCAATTATCATCCCTGATATTACGAGTATATGTTTTTTTAGAAATGTATTCATATCTCTATGCAATTACAGCTGTTGATGCAGTCTATTATTTGTGTTATTTGCTTGTTTTTCAATGAATAATAACAGTTTTTCCCTTCTTTTCGATAGTTGAGTATGCCCTTGGCTCTCATGTCGGTAAGGTGGTGAGAAAGCAATGATTGTTCGCATTGTAGTCGCTCGCCTATTTGTGATACATTCAGTTCTTCATCCTTTGAAAGTAAATGGATAATACACAACCGTGTGCCATGTGCTATCGCTTTCAAGGTGTAAGCCGCTTTTTCCATGATGTTGCTTTCTTGGTTGTTTTGCATGGTTGTTTTTAGTTGTACAAATATATGAACATACATTCATGTATCCAAATTAATGTACAAGTATTTTAAAAAATGGTTTAAAATCAAAAAAAACGTCGAGTTGGAAGTCAATTTGTCCCCTCGTTTTAAAGAAATGAAGTATCTTTGTGTGCCAAAAAATAAAATGATGAGTGATTCGAATACCAAAATAACATCCGATTTTATAACAGATTTAGACTTAGCCATAGGCGCTCAAAGTGGAGATAGTATATTTGTATTGGTGGATGAAAATACCGAAAAGTATTGCTTGCCCGCATTGATGACTTCCTCAAAGATGGTGGGCTCTAAGATCATAAAGATACAAAGTGGTGATGCTCACAAGAATATTGATTCGGCAGTGCAAATATGGCAATACCTCAGTGAAAATGGTGCTACACGCAAATCACTGATGATCAATGTAGGTGGGGGTGTAATCACTGATATCGGTGGATTTGCAGCCTCAACTTTCAAGCGTGGAATGCGTTACATCAACGTGTCTACTACGCTGCTGGGTGCTGTGGATGCTGCTACGGGTGGCAAGACGGGCGTGAATTTTATGGGGTTGAAAAACGAAATTGGCGTTTTTGCACCAGCAGATAGCGTGCTTATCAATGTTGATTTTTTTAAAACCATTGACAGCTTCAATCTACTATCGGGTTATGCTGAGATGGTGAAGCATGCGTTGATTGACACACGTGAGGAATGGGAAAACACCATGAAATTTGATTTGGAACAATTTGATTTTGAGAATCTAAGACCCCTTCTTGCTAAAAATATCGCCATCAAAGAACGTGTGGTGGAGCAAGATCCGCACGAAAAAAACATACGCAAAGCACTCAATCTGGGTCATACTTTTGGTCACGCATTTGAGAGTTTGTCTTACAAAATAGGTCATCCAGTCCTGCACGGCTATGCGGTGATGTGGGGATTGCTTTGTGAATTGTACTTGTCGTTCATCAAGC